>NZ_CP038510.1:222500-227500 GCF_004758605.1 Deinococcus metallilatus | reverse complement strand
TACCTGGTGCTTCGCCATGGACCACCGGGAAGGCGAGGACCACACTATCCCGCAGCCACAGAGTTACGACTACTGGCGCCGCTACCAGGCCCCCTTCTGGCCCGCGCCGCAGCTCTCCTGGACCTACCCGCACCCCATCACCGACGCGCCGGTCTACCGCGACCTCTTCAGCGATCCCGTCGAGAGGGCACACAAGGGCGACTTCTGGCACTACCGCCGCATCGTGGCGGGAAGGCACTACTGCCCCCCCACCGGGGACGTGACCCTGGTGAACTGGCCGCAGAACGACTACTGGCTGGGGCCGCTGGTCGGCGTCCCCGAAGAGGAGAAGGAGCGGCACCTGGAGGCCGCAAAAGAACTCAGCCTCTCACTGCTGTACTGGATGCAGACGGAAGCGCCCCGCCACGACGGGAAAGGCGAGGGCTACCCCGGCCTGCGGCTGCGCGGCGACCTGACCGGGACCGAACTCACCCACGGCCTCGCGCTGCGGCCCTACATCCGGGAGGCGCGGCGGATCAGGGCGCAGTTCACCGTGACGGAGAACATGATCGGCGTGGAGGCGCGCGGCAATCAGCAGGGCGCCGAGGTCTTCCCGGACAGCGTCGGCATCGGCCAGTACCGCATCGACCTGCACCCCGGAACGGGCGGGCGGGGCTACGTGGACGTCGCCAGTTGGCCCTTCCAGATTCCGCTGGGTGCCCTGATTCCGGTGCGGCTGGGCAACCTGATCGCCGCCGGGAAGACGCTGGGCGTGACCCACATCACCAACGGCTGCTACCGGCTGCATCCCGTCGAGTGGAACACTGGGGAAGCAGCGGGCGCGCTGGCGGCCTTCAGCCTGGAGCGGGGCGAATCTCCCGCCGCCATCCGGGAACGGCACCTGCCGGACTTCCAGCAGCTCCTGACGCGCCTCGGCCTTCCGCTGGCCTGGCCGGAGGCGTATCGCCTGACCCCCTCGCCGGGGTTCTAGGGAAACCGTGACACGCCCCCCGCCCCGCAAGCAGGCCAGCCGCAAACAACCCACCCAGAAACAGGTGGCGGAGCGGGCCGGTGTCTCGCAGACCATCGTCTCCCAGGTGCTCAACGGGCAGGCGGGTCAGGCGCGCATCCACCCCGAGACGCGGGCGCGCGTCCTTCAGGCCATCCGCGACCTGGAGTACGTCCCGAACGCGGCGGCCCGCCGCCTGGTGGGGGGCCGCAGTTCCCTGATCGGCGTGTTCACCTACGAGGCGGTCTTTCCCAGCAGCACCCGCGACTTCTACGCGCCCTTTCTGGAAGGCATCGAGGAGGAGGCGGCCCGCAGCGGCCTCGACCTGCTGCTGTACACCGGGGGCCGGGAGGGCCGCAGCCTCACCGGGGGGATGCAGGCCCGCCTGGCCCTGACCGACGGCACGGTCCTGCTGGGGCATCCCGGCGAGCAGGACCGCCGCGAACTGGCAGCCCTGGTGAGGGGCGGGCATCCCGCCGTGTTCATCGGGCGGCGAACCGTGCCGGACGCCGAACTGACCTGCGTGCAGGCCGACTACGCCTCGGCCACCGCCGAACTCACCCGGCGCTTTCTGGCGCAGGGGCACCGGAGGCTGCTGTATGTGGGCCGCCCCGGACAGGACGAATCCGCCCTGGACCGGGAGCGCGGCTTCGTGAGCGTGGCCCGGCCCGCCCCCGTCCAGCGTCTGGACCCCGGGGAGCTGGACCGCGCCTGGCTGCAAGGCGCCCTGGCAAGCGGCGTCACCGGCTTCCTGCTGGAGAATGACGGTCTGATGCGCCGCTTTCTGGAGGTGGCGCGTGAAGCCGGGTATGCGGTGCCCGACGACTGTTCGGCGGCGGTGCTGGGCGACGCCATCACCGGGCAGGCAGGTGACCCGTCCTGGTCCGGCCTGCATGTCCCGCGGCAGGAGATGGGAAGGGGGGCGGTTCAGGCACTGCGCCTGCTGGTGTCACGGGAACCCCCGGTCCCCATGATCTTCCCGTGCGAGATCAATGCGGGCGCGACCATCGGCAGATGTCCGGGTGGGGCCCGGTAGTCCAACCGCAGCCGGAGCGTTCAGCGGAGCAGGGAACTGGTCTGCCATCAAGGTCTTTCTTGTAGGCGCCGCTGTGTCTGCAAGAAGCGTTCACGGGCAGCCCGGGCGTCCCGCTGCGCAACGGGCGTGCTGCCGGGTTGCAGAGCCTGCATGACGTCCTTAAGGCTCGGATACAGCCCTGCGGCGGGCATCGCCAGCAGGGCGGCCCCCTCCGCCGCGCCCGGTTCCTGTGACGTGCGGCGGACCTGGACCCCCAGCGCCCCCGACACCAGCTCCAGCCACAGGTCGCTGCGCGCGCCACCACCCGTGGCGAGGAGCGTCGTCACGGGGGCCAGGGGGCGCATCACCTCGAAGGCGTCCGCCAGCGCGAAGGCCGTGCCTTCCAGCAGTGCCCGCGTCAGGTGGGCGCGGCCATGCGCCAGGCTCAGGCCGACCCAGGCGCCCCGCAGGTCGGGGTTCATGTGCGGGCTGCGCTCGCCCGCGAGGTACGGCAGGAAGGTCAGGCCCTCCGCACCGCCGGGCACCTGCGCCGCCTCGGCAAGCAACGTATCGAAGGAGGCTTCCGGGGCCAGCCTGTCCCGCAGCCATTGCAGCGCCCCCGCGCAGGCGAGGGTCACGCCGAGCAGGTGATAGCCGCCGTCCGCGTGGGCGAACAGATGCACGCGGCCTTCCGGGTCGGGCCGGGGCTGCGTGAGGGGCGCGAAGAGGACGCCGCTGGTGCCCAGGCTGACGCTGCCCGTCCCCGGCTGCGCGCTGCCCAGGCCCAGAGCGATGCCCGCTGCCGCGTTGTCACCGCCCCCCGCGACCACCGGCAGCCCCGCAGGCAGCCCCGTCTGACGTGCCAGGTCGGGCCGCAGGGTTCCAGTCACGTCCCAGGAGTTCACGACCTTGGGAAAGAGGGCGGGGTCGAGGTCCAGGGCGCGCAGCACGTCCTGATCCCAGCGGCGCTCGGCCAGATTCAGGGCGCCCACGCCCGACGCGTCGGAAGGTTCCGTGCGCATCTCCCCCGTCAGGACGAAGCCCAGGTAGTCCTTGGGAAGCAGCGCGTGCCAGGTGCGCCTGAACGCTTCCGGCTCCGTGTCGCGCAGCCACAGCAATTTGGGCAGTTGAAAGCCCGTCACGGCCCGGTTGCCAGTGCGTGCGATCAGGTCAGGCCGGGGGATGCGTTCCTCGATGGCCTGAACCTGCGCGCCCGTGCGCTGGTCATTCCAGAGGGGGGCGGGCCGCACCACCTCCCCCTGCGCGTCCAGCGCCACCAGGCCGTGCATCTGCCCGGAGAGACCCAACGCGAGTGGCGCGGCCCCCAGCGCGTGCAGCCCTTCCGCGAGCTTCCCCAGGGCGTCCAGGGTCGCCGCCACCCAGTCCTGCGGGCGCTGCTCGGTCCAGCCGGGGCGGGGCGTCAGCAGAGGGTAGCTGCCGCCCGCCTCGGCCACCTTGCGCCCCTCCCGGTCAAGTGCCACGGCCTTCACGCCGCTGGTGCCCAGGTCCAGGCCCAGGACCACGGGCGTTCCGGTCATGCCCTTGCCACAGCGCCGCGCAGCCCCAGCAGCAGCTCCACCGTGAGCTGGTCGAGCTGCTCCAGGCCGGGACCGCGTCTGCCGAGGGCTTCACGATCAAAGGTCCGGTTCTTCAGCGCCTCGGCGTTCTCCGGGCTGAACTTCGCGGTGAGGCGCGCGAGTTCCTCGTCGTCCACGCGGTACGCCTGCAAGGCCGCCTGAATCTCCGGGTCCTCGTCAAATTGCCGCGCTTTCTCCTTCAGCATCAGGTACGTCCGCATGCACCCCCGCGCAAAGGCCCACACCCCTTCCTCGTCCTCCGTTCTCAGGGCGTGGGCGTCGAAGTGCCTCGGGCCGCTGTAGCCGGTGTCCTCCAGCAGCTTCACTAGAAAGAAGCAGGTCTTGAGGTTCTCCGCGCCGAAGCGCAAATCCTGGTCGAAGCGGCCCATCTTCTGGTCGTTCAGGTCGATGTGGAAGAGCTTTCCGGCGTCGATCACCTGCGCGACGGCGTGGGTGAAGTTGAGTCCCGCCATCGTGTCGTGCGCGAACTCCGGGTTCACCCCGAAGAGGTCCGGCTGGTCGAGGGTGGCGATGAAACCGAGCATCGAGCCAGCGGTGGGAAAGAAGAGGTCGCCGCGCGGCTCGTTCGGCTTGGGTTCCAGCGCGAAGCGGTACCCGTACCCCTGGCTCTGGCTGTACTCGGCCAGGAAGTTCAGGCTGTCGCGGAACCAGGCCAGCGCGTCGAGCAGTTTGCTGCTGGCATCCACCTCGGTCCCCTCGCGCCCGCCCCAGAAAACGTAGGTCTGCGCGCCGAGTTCGTGCCCCAGGTCCATGCTGTGCATCGTCTTCTGAAGGGCGTAGGCCCGCACCCGCGCGTCGGCGGAGGTGAAGGCCCCGTCCTTGAAGGCGGGGTCGGAAAAGAGATTCGTGGTCGCCATCGGCAGGGCGAGGCCGTGGTCGGAGAGGGCCTGTTTGAACTCGGCCACGATGCGGTCCCGTTGCTGCGGGGTGGCGTCTATCGGAACCAGATCGTTGTCGTGGAGGTTCACACCGTACGCGCCGAGTTCGGCAAGCTTCCGCACGATGTACGGGGCCGAAAAGCCGGGCCGGGTCGCCTCCCCGAACGGGTCGCGCCCAGTCTGGCCCACGGTCCAGAGGCCAAAGGTGAACTTGTCGGCGGGTCGGGGCTGGTAGTCGTCCGTCATGCGTCACCTCTGGAGGCCACGGGGGGAGCAGCCGTCAACCGGGCCGGGGTCCACTTCTGCTCGCTGCGGGCACTCTCCACCGCCTTCTCGATGAACTGCACGCCGCGCAGACCGTCCGCCAGCGTGGGGAAGTCGGCAAGCAGCGGGTCGGGGTCGCGCCCCTCCAGGCGTGCCCGGATCGCCTCGGCCACGCCCCGGTAGAGGTTGGCGAAGGCTTCGATAAAGGCTTCGGGGTGACCGCTGGGCAGGCGGGTGGCAGCGCGGGCAGCCTCGCT
>NZ_CP038510.1:27500-217500 GCF_004758605.1 Deinococcus metallilatus | reverse complement strand
CAGGTGGCGCATCAGGCGGAACAGCCGCTCGGTTTCCTGGAGGGTCAGGGTGGCGGTGGGTTCGTCCAGGATCAGCACGCGGGCCTGCCGCGAGAGCGCGCGGGCGATCTCCACCAGTTGCTTTTGCGGCACGGTCAGGTCACGCACGCGCAGGCGCGGGTCGAGCGTCACGCCCAGCCGGGCCAGGGCTTCTCGCGCGCCCCGCCCCATCGCCGCGTCGTTCAGCAGCAGGCCGCCCCGCTCGTGTCCCAGGAAGATGTTCTGCGCCACCGTGAGGTCCTCGGCCAGGTTGAACTCCTGGTGAATCAGCACGATGCCCCGAGCCTCGGCGTCCCGGCTGTCCCGGAAGTGGGCGGGCTGACCCGAGAGGCGCACCTCGCCGCGTGTGGGTGCCAGGTAGCCTCCCAGAATCTTCATCAGGGTGCTTTTGCCCGCGCCGTTCTCGCCCAGCAGGGCGTGGACCTCGCCGGGGGCCACCGAGAACGTCACGTCGTGCAGCACCTCCACCGGGCCAAAGGTCTTCGAGATGCCCTGAAAGGCGACGGCGGGCACAGCCTCGGGTGCCGTCATGCTTCACCTCGCAGCCCCGCCTGCACGGTCAGCGCGTGGCGCAGGGCCAGCACCGCCGCGCCGCGCCGCCCGGAGGCGTCCTGAAGATGGGTGTAGTCGATGCGGAGCTTGCGGGTCGAGAGGGGCAGGCTGCGCGCATACACGCTCTGCCGCACGCTAGCGAGCATCAGCGGCCCCATGTGCGCGACGCCGCCGCCCAGCAGAATCTGCGAAGGGTTGAAGAAGTTCACCAGGCCCGCGAGAACCTGACCCACCCGGCTCCCGGCGGTCTGCACGATGTGGTTGGCGACGGGGTCCCCCAGCCGGGCGGCCTGCGCGACCTCGCGGGTGCCCAGTTCGCCGTGCTGCCGGGCGAGGTCGGCCAGGATGGGGCTGGCTCCGCTCTCCACCGCCTGCGCCGCCTCACGGGCGATGTGTGGCGCGCCCGCCAGCGCTTCCAGGCAGCCGGGATTGCCGCAGTAGCAGCGCGGGCCGTCCGGGTCCACGCAGATGTGCCCGATATCCCCCGCCGCCCCATCCGCCCCCCGGAACACGTCGCCGCGCGCGATGATGCCGCAGCCGATGCCGGTGCCGAGTTTGACCACCAGAAAGTTCTCCAGGTCCGTGCCCAGCCCCCGTTGCCGGACGTGATGCAGTTCGCCCAGGGCCATCAGGTTTACGTCGTTGTCCACGGCGAGCGGGGCCTCGAACAGCGCCGCGAAGTGCTCGCGCAGGTTGAAGCCTTCCCAGCGCGGCATCAGGGGCGGGTTGATCAGCAGGCCCGTGCGGAACTCCACGGGGCCGGGGACGCCCATCCCCAGGCCGAACACCCCTTCAGGCGGGACGCCGTGACAGGTGAGCAGGTCGTCGAGCAGGCCCCCGATCTGCGCGAGGACCGGGCCGGGTCCCAGGCTCACGCTGGTCGCCGCCGTGCGCGTTCCCAGCACCGTGAGGTTCACGTCGCACAGGACCACGTCCACGCTGGTCGCGCCGAGGTCGATGCCCACGATGAACCCGAGCTGGTGGCTCAGGTGGAGGCTGGTGGGTCTTCGCCCGCCGCTGGATTCCTGGGATTCGCCCTCTTCGAGCCACCCGTCGTCGAGCAGGTGCGCGACCAGGCTGGCGATCTTGGACTTCGAGTGACCCGTGCGTGCAGCGAGTTCGTGCCTGGAGGGGCCGTCCATCCAAAGCAACTTCTCCAGAAGCTCAAACTCGTCTCGGCTGAGGGACAGGGCGGTCGTCGGCATACGTGCGACACCTCGGTGGCTTGTCTGGCGTGTTTGTCAGCATAGGCGCCGGACTTTGTGGAGTCAAAATCAAACTTCGTCCTATTTGTGGACGAAGTTCATAGGGGTTCTGGCTTGCTGATGATTTCCTTCCCCCTTGGTGCCAGGAAACTTTTACTGCCGCCAGCACGATGGGCTGCGCTTTTTGAACTGGGCCGAGATAAGAGTCCGTACTTGACAGCTCTTCTAGATGAACTCTGTGGCCCAGCTTGTCATCAGCCTCCCACAGGAGTAGGGTTAATCAAACCAGTTGCTAGAGTCAAACAGGAGGTAGGATGCCCCAGACGACGAGCGAGGCTCCCCGGTATGTCATCCAGTCCGCCGCCAGTACCCTCGAAGTGCTGCTGGCCTTTGGACGCCCCCCCCACCGCTTCACTCCCTCGGAACTGGCCCAGGAACTGGGAATTGAGCGGAACCAGGCGTTTCGCTGCCTGCGCACGTTGTTCCATGTGGGCTTCCTCCACACCGACGAGGATGACCGCTATTACTTGACGGCGCTGGTCGAGCAACTGGCGGGGGCCGCGCAACCGCAGCCCTCCCTGGTGGCGGCGGCCAAATCCTTCATGGACGAGGTGTCGCAGACCACGGAGGAAACCGTCAATCTCTTCGTGCTGGAGGGCGATGAGGCTACTTGCGTGGACCACCGTGACGGCCTCAGGCCCGTCCGGCTCGTGACGGAGCTGGGCCGACGCGCGCCCCTCCACGCTGGCGCCTGCCCCAAGGCCATCCTGGCCTTTCTCCCGCCCGAGCGGCAGCAGGCCGTCGTCGAGCGGGTGGGAAGCCTGCCGCAACTGACGCCCCATACCCTGAATTCTTCCGAGGCCCTCCAGAGGGAGCTTCAGGCGATCCGCACCCGGGGCTACGCCATCAGCGACCTGGATGTCGACCTGGAGGCCCGTGGCGTTGGCGCCCCGATCTTTACCGCAGACGGAAACGTGGTCGGTGCCATCAGCGTCGGCGGACCGGCCTCCCGCATGACACCCGGACGCATCGCCGAACTGGGCGAGGTCATCGTCGGCGTGGCGCGGCTGATCTCGCGTCACCTGGGCTACAACGGCGCAGCCTTCTCTCCCCTTCCGTGAGGTGGCAGGTATGAAACGAAGTGGCAGGCACATCGGACAACTGATCCTCGGCAGCCTCCTTCTCGGCGTCGGCAGCGCCCAGGCACAGGGCACCCCTGACCCCAACGGCAGCGTCACGTTCGTGACCACCGCCGATCCGACCTTCAATCCCTGGAGTCCCAACGCCTTCGTCGAATCCAACCTCCTGAACGAGTTGCTGTTCCCGGGACTCACCCGCTGGGACAAGAACCTGAAGCCCGCCCCCGACCTCGCCACATCCTGGCGGGTGTCCAACGACGGCCTCAAATGGACCTTCAACCTGCGCAAGGGGGTGAAGTGGTCCGACGGCCAGCCTTTCACCGCCGACGACGTCGCCTTCACCTTCAACGACATCGTGCTGAAAAAGGAACTCGGCGCCAACCAGGGCGCCACCTGGCGCAACTCCGTCACCCGCGTCAACGTCGTGAACCCGCTGACGGTGGAGTTCGTCCTGTCGCGGCCCTGGGCGTCGCTGCCGACCTACCTGGCGTACTACGCGGGCATTCTGCCGAAGCACAAATTCGCGGGCGTGACCGACCCCTGGAAGTACACGGAGTTCAACAAACAGAACCCGGTGGGCGCTGGCCCCTTCAAGATCGCCCAGGTGGTTTCGGGCGCGACCATCAAGCTGGTCCGCAACGATAATTACTGGGCTGGCAAGCCCAAGCTCCAGAGCGTGACCTTCAAGGTCATCCCGGATACGAACGCGCAGCTCGCACAACTGCTGTCCGGCGACGTGGATCTGATCGCCGTCGGGAACCCCGAACTCGTGGACCGCATCAAGGCCAATCCCAACCTGGCAATCGACGTGGCGACCGCCAACATCTACTACTTCGTGGCCCTGAACCAGAACGACCCGCGCTTTCAGGACGTGCGGGTGCGTCAGGCGCTGCTCTACGCCATCGACCGGCCCGCCATGATCAAGAGCGTGCTGCGGGGCTACGGCCAGGTCGCCACCGGGCCAATCGCGCCCATCCAGAAGACCTATTACAACCCGAACGTGATGAAGTACCCGTACGATCCGGCCAAGGCGAAGGCCCTGCTGGCCCAGGCGGGCTGGAAGCCGGGACCGGACGGCATCCTCCAGAAGGACGGCAAACCGCTGGTGATCCAGATGCCCACGGCGTCCTACCAGCAACTGGTGCCCATCACGCTGCTGATCCAGCAGTACTGGAAGAACATCGGCGTCAAGGCGGAGATCAAGACCATGGACTGGAATTCCTACATCCAGCAGGTCATCGCCAAACGGGACTACGAGGCCTCGGCGGCGTGGTGGTCGACCCCCGCAGACCCGGACGTCCTGCCGTACTACGATTCCAGCGCGGCGAACACCGGCAACAACATCCCCAACTACAAGAACCCCAAGCTCGACCAGCTCCTGGAAAATGGCCGCAAGGCCAAGGGGGAACTGGCCCGCAAGCAGATCTACAACGAGGCGCAGGCCATGATGGCGCGGGAGTTGCCTTACCTCTACCTGTGGTACCCCCAGAGCATCACCGCGTACAACAAGCGCCTCCAGGGGATGCGGGGCATCACCCAGGCCGCCGACTTCCAGTACGCGAACGAGTGGTTCGTGACGAAGTAAGCCCCCTCTCAGGGAAAGGGTGACATGCTGACTTTTCTGGGTCGACGGCTCGGCCAGGGGGTCCTGGTCCTGGTGCTGATTTCCCTCGTGACGTTCTTCCTGATCAACCTCGCGCCCGGTGGGCCGAGCGCCGCCGCCCGCTTCGAGACGACGGCAGAGGAACGGGCCGCGCTGTCCAAGCAACTGGGCCTCGATCTTCCCGTCACCACGCGCTACGTGAACTGGGCAGGCGACGTTCTGCACGGCGACTTCGGCGTGACGCTCAACGGGGGGCAGCCCATCGGGCCGATGGTGCGGCAGCGGCTGTGGAATACGGCGCAACTGGGGCTGTCGGCCCTGGTGCTCTCGGTGGTGGTGGGCGTCTCGCTGGGCATCCTCACCGCCATGCGCCGCAACTCGCCGCTCGACCACCTGGTCAATGCCCTGAGCACGCTGGGCATGAGCATTCCGGATTTCTGGACCGGGATCATGGCGATCCTGCTGTTCTCGGTGACGTGGAAGCTGCTGCCCTCCTCCGGCCTGTATGACGCGAGCGGCGGGTTCTCCTTCACGGGCTGGCTGCGCCACATGATTCTCCCGGCCAGCGTCCTCGCCTTCGTGATGCTGCCCAACCTGGTGCGCTTTACCCGCTCCTCCCTGCTGGAAGTGCTCAGCACCGACTACCTCCGCACGGCGCGGGCCAAGGGCGTGCAGGAGCGTCAGGTCATCCTCAAGCACGCCCTGCGCAACGCCCTGGTGCCGATCCTCGCCATGATCGGTCTGATCCTCCCGGCGCTCCTCAGCGGCTCGGTGATCGTGGAGAGCGTGTTCGGCCTGCCCGGCATGGGCCGCCTCGCGGTGGACGCCGCCCTGGGGCGCGACTACAACACCATCATGGCGGTCACCCTGGTCGCCGGGGCCGTCGTCATCGTGACCAACCTGCTGGTCGACATGACCTACTCGCTGATCGACCCGAGGATTCGCCATGACTGACGCGCGCGCCCTCCCCGCGGCCCGGCCCGCCCGAGGAAAATCCAGAGGTCTGCTGGCGCGGATCGTCCGTCATCCGGTGGGCCTCGCCGCGCTGCTGCTGCTGCTCGTCCTCTACGGGCTGGCGTTCCTGGGACCGCTGATATACCGCGTGTCCCCGATCACCACCGATCCCCTCCACACCATGGCGGCCCCCTCGCCGGAGCACCTGCTGGGCACCGACGAGCTGGGCCGGGACGTGCTCGCACGGTTGCTGTACGGCGGACGCATCACCCTGCTGATCAGCGTGGTCAGCATGGTCGTCGCGCTGAGCGTGGGTTCCCTGGTCGGTGCGCTGGCGGGCTACCACCGCGGCTGGCTGGAAACCGCCCTGATGCGGCTGGTGGACACCTTCCTGGCTATCCCCAGCTTCTTCCTGATCCTGGCGGCCCTGGCGGTACTCGGCAACTCGCCCCCGGTGGTGGTGCTCGTCGTCGGCCTGGGCTTCTGGCCTAGCGTGGCCCGCATCGTCCACGCGGAGGTCAGCAAGATCCGCAACTTCGACTTCGTGGAGGCCGAGCGCGCGCTGGGCGCCTCGTCCAACCGCATCATCTGGCGGCACGTGTTCCCGCAGGCGCTCCCCTCGGCCGCCGTGCTCACGACGCTGGGGATCGCCTGGTCGATCCTGACCGAGACGGGACTCAGTTACCTGGGCCTGGGCATCCAGCCCCCGCTGTCCTCCTGGGGCAACATGCTCCAGAATGCCCAGACCTACTTCTGGGTCAAGCCCGCGCTGGCGGTCTATCCTGGCGTGCTGATCGCCCTCGCGGTCCTGAGCTTCAACCTGCTGGGGAACGTGCTGCGCGACCTGACCGACCCCCGGAGCCGCTCGTGACGCGCCCCGACTGGTGGGCCGGGACGCGCGCCGAACTCGCCCCCGCGCTGCGCGACCTGAGGGTGGCCGTGTACGCCTCGGGTGGCGCGCCCTACCACCACGCGGCACTCGTGGCAGCGTGGGGGGGCGTTCCCGAACCGCTGAGCGCGGAAGGCATCCTCGCCGGGAACCTGGACGGGTACGACGTGCTGGTGATGCCGGGGGGAGGCCTGAACGCCATGGGCGGCCTGCTCGCGCCGCTGGGCACTTCCGGTACCGCCCGCATCCGCGACTGGGTGGAGCGCGGGGGCATGTATGTGGGGTCCTGCGCCGGGGCTTACCTGGGCGCCCGGCTCCCCGAGAGTTTCCTGGACGCCCATCCGGAGGCCCGCGGCCTGCACCTGCTTGACCTCCCCATCGCCAATGCGGCGGATGGCGGGTTGGGTGGCCTGGACTCCCCGGGCGTCGGCGTCCTGCGGGTGCGCCTCACGGACCCCGGCCACTGGCTGACGCGCGGCCTGCCGGATGACTTCGAGATCGTGCATTACAACGGCCCGTGCTTCCTGCCCCCGGCCGGATCGGCGCTGCGCGGCGCCGTCACCCTCCACGCGCTCACGGAGCGGTTCACGCCCTGGGAACACAGTCTCCCCGGCGGCGTTCAGGGACCCACGCTGGCCGAACGCCTGACCGGGCAGGACGTGCAGCTCGCCGTGTCCGGTCCGCTCGGGGAGGGCTGCGTGGTGCTGTTCGGCTCCCACCCGGAGTTTGGCTTCAGTTCCCTGCAACTCGGCTGGGGCGTCGCCGCCCGGCTCTTTGCAAACGCGCTGGCGCACCAGGCCGGGCGGCGTGCCAGCGGGGGGCGTGCGCCGGGTAATTCCCGACCAACCAGCGTGACTTTGGAAGACATCGCCGCCCGCCTCGACCACGCGGCCGCGCGCTTCGCGTCCCTGGCCGCCGTCCCACCCGACCTCGTGAATGCCCCGGCTTTCCTGGGGCAGCGGGCGGAGGAGGTGTGGAGGGATGCCCTGCATGAGGCAGCCCAGGTTTCCGCAGCCACCGCCGCCTATCTGCGCGACCTCGCCCCACAGCGGCCGGAGGCCGGACCCTTCGCCCCCTGGATCGACCACGCTCCGGCACCCGGCCAGGACTACGGCTTCGTGGGCCTGGCGCAACTGGCGGCCTCCATCCATCGGCTGATGGACGTCGCCGAGGCGCACCGGGAGGCGCCTCCACCCGACCTGACCTTCCCGTACGACGCCTGGGAACGTTCCCCCTACCACCTGCTGGCCAGTTCGTACCTCAGCGCTGCTGGCCTCGCCGCCTGCGCCAGCCTCGCCGCCGGAACCCTCGGCACGCTGTGCGGGCTGAACTCGGTGCCCTATCCCCTCGTCTCTCCGCCCCTCCCCACCGAACAGGAGCCTGCCCATGACTGACCTGAAAGACGCCCCGATGCAGCAGAAGAAGTACAGCGGCTACAAGTCCTTTTCCTACCTGGAGCCGGGCACCGACTACAAGGTGTGGCCGCTCAGCGCGGAGCTGAACCGGGTGCCCAGCCGCCGGGTGGAGGTCAGCGACGAGCAGGAAGCGCGGGTGCGCCGCATCTTCCGCGACCACCTGATCATCTCGCTGCACGACCACTGCTTCGTGGCGCCGGAGGACCTCTCGCAGTTCCTGGAGTTCCGCCGCTGGGGGCGCGACTTCACCGGCTACGAGGGGCTGAGCGTGTCCGGCCTGGACGCCGTCTTCGACAACCTGATGAACGGCACCGCCATGATCACCTCGCGCGGCGGCTGGAAATGGGACGACGTGATCTACGACATCGGCATGCGCCTGTCGGACATCGCGCACCAGGAGATGGTGGTGCACTGCAAGACCACTGAGGACATCGTGAACGCCAAGCGGAACGGCCAGATCGCGTTTATCGTGTCCCTTGAAGGCGCGGCGATGATCGAGAACGAACTCGACCGGCTGGACATCCTGTACGGCCTGGGCGTGCGCTGCATGGGCATCGCCTACAGCGAGGGGAACGCTCTGGGGGGCGGCCTCAAGGAACCGCGCGACGGCGGCCTGACCACCTTCGGGCGGCAGGCGGTGAAGCGGATGAACAAGCTGGGCATAGCCATCGACGTGAGCCACAGCGGCGACCAGACCTCCCTCGACACCATCGAGGTGAGCGACAAGCCCATCTTCATCACCCACGCGGGCGCCCGCGCCCTGTGGAACTCCAACCGGCTCAAGCCCGACGAGGTGATCAAAGCCTGTGCGGCCAAGGGCGGTGTGATCGGCATCGAGGCGGCGCCGCACACCACCCTCACCGAGCGGCATTCCCGCCACAGCATCGAGTCCTTTATGGAGCACTTCGAGTACTGCGTGAACCTGGTGGGGATCGACCACGTGGCGTTCGGGCCGGACGTGCTGTTCGGGGACCACGTGGGCCTGCACGACGCCCTCACCGAGGCCCTTTCCATCGGCGCCTCGCGCGGCCACCTCAGCTACGAGAAGGTGCCCTACGTGGACGGCATCGAGAACCCGGCCGAGGCTTTCCCGAACATCGTCCGCTGGCTGGTGAAGCATGGCTACAGCGACGAGGACATCGCCAAGGCGGTGGGCGGGAACGTGATGCGGGTGCTGAAGGAGGTGTGGTACCGGTGAGCCAGGTGGCCGAGGTCAATGGACTGAAGCTGGTCTACGAGGACGGCGGGCAGGGCACCGCCATCGTGACGCTGCATGGGGGACCGGGCATGGGGAGCCGCGCGGGCGACTGGGCGGCCTTCCAGCCCCTCACCGACAACTACCGCCTGATCTCCTACGATCAGCGCGGCAACGGCGAGTCCGAGGGGGCTGAACCCTACTCACACGCGCAGTTCGTGGCGGACTTGGAAGCGCTGCGTCAGCAGTTGGGCCTGGGCAAGATCGTGGTGCTGGGGGGCAGCTACGGCGGCTTCCTGGCGCTGGAGTATGCCCTCGCGCACCCGGAGAATCTCCACGCGGTCATCCTGCGCGACACCGCCGCCAGCAACCGCTTCCAGGGCACCAGCAAGGAACGGGCCCTGAGCAGCGGCTTCCCGATGGACGAGGAGACGTTGGACCGTCTGTTTTCCGGCCAGGTGCGCGATAATGACGACTTCCGCACCAGCTACGCCATGATCCAGCCGCTCTACACCGTCGAGCGTGACCCGGCGGCAGAGGCCGAGCGCCTGGCGCGTATCCCGTTTCGTTACGAGACGCACAACTGGGCCTTCTCCCGCAACCAGCCCGGGTACGACCTCACCGGTCGCCTGGGAGAAATCACGGTGCCGGTGCTCGTGACGGTGGGGCGGCACGACTGGATCACCCCCCTGGAGGCCAGCGAGGAACTCGCCGCCGCGCTGCCGCAGAGCGAGCTGGTCGTGTTCGAGCACAGCGGCCACTCGCCCCAACTGGAGGAGCGCGAGCGTTATCTCACCGTCGTCCGCGACTTTCTCGCCCGGCACGTTCCGGCGACCGCGTGACCGCCCGGCCCATCTCCCGTGAGGAACGGGCCGGACGCACCCGTGATGTGTTCGGCCATCTCCCGGCTGGCCTTGACGCCCTGCTCACAACAGCTTGAAGGCCAGCTCGATCGCGGCCTGCATGCTCGCCTGGTCCGCCTGGCCGGTGCCCGCGATATCAAAGGCGGTGCCGTGATCGACACTCGTCCGGAAGAACGGCAGACCGACGGTCACGTTCACGCCGGTATCGAACCCCAGCAGCTTGACCGGGATGTGCCCCTGATCGTGGTACTGCACCACGACCATATCGAAGTCCCCCCGGCGCGCCCGCAGGAAGACCGTATCACCGGGCCACGGGCCACTCACGTCGATGCCTTCGCGCTGGGCCTCCTGTATGGCGGGGATGATCTGCTCGATCTCTTCACGTCCGAACAGGCCGTTTTCCCCCGCGTGCGGGTTCAGGCCAGCGACCGCGATCCGGCGGCGCGGGACCCCCAGACGTTGCAGGGCCTCGTCGGCGAGGCGGATGACGGTCAGTTCACGTTCGCGCGTCGCCCGTTGGATGGCCTCGGCCAGCGAGACGTGCGTGCTGACGTGAATGACCCGCAGATCAGGCGCGACGAGCATCATGGCGTAGTTTCGCGTTCCGGTGAGGTCCGCGAAAATTTCGGTATGGCCGGGATACAAAAAGCCCGCCAGGTGCAGCGCTTCCTTGTTGAGCGGCGCCGTTGCGACCGCCTGAATCTGCCCGCTAAGGGCCAGTTCAATCGAGCGGCGCACGTACGCGAAGGCGGCGGCCCCGGCCTTCGCGCTGAGTTGCCCGAAGGGCAGGTCCTCGGGGAGGTCCGTCACGGGGACGACGTTCACCACGCCCGGGGCAAAGGTGGCGTCGGCAGGCACGTCAACCGGCCTCACTTCCAGCGGGAGATTCAGGAGAGTGACCGCGCGGCGCATGATGGTGACGTCGCCGATGACGACGGCGCGGCAGCCAGCGGTTCTGGGGTCGGCGAAGGCCTTGGCGATGATCTCGGGACCGATCCCCGCGGGATCGCCCATGGTGATACCGATGATGGGTTGGGGCATGGGTTTATTTTCCTTGCAGCAACGCCTGCTGCGCGTTCACGAGGGTTTGAGGTTGACCGAAGCCGCCCGCCTTGGTCACGACGGGCAGGGGGCGCGGGCCGACCAGTTGTCCGTACGGTACGCCCGGTTCGATCTCACCGAACAGCCTCAATCCGGTGGCCCCCAGGGCCTTGCCCACCTGCACCGCCGTGTCTCCCCCGGTCAGTACCAGGGCGTGCACCAGCCCCAGTTGCACCCCCTGCTGGGCGACATGGGCCAGGGCGTGCGCGATGGCCTCGGAGGAATGCCGACCTCTCGTGGACCCTGAATACAGGGCGGCCCCGGGATGCTGTTGCAGGGCCGTGACCAATTGCCCGAGGGCTGCCTCGCTGGCCTCGACGTTCAACTCCACACCCGGTACACCGGCCTGCCGCAAGGCCTGGAGCTGCTGGCGGGCAACCTCGTTCAGGCTGCCCACCACCGTCAGCACACCGGACCGGACCTGATGCGGCGGGACCTCCTGAACGGGGTGGGGGCCGGGGAAGCGGCGGCCGAGCGCCTGGGCCAGACCAGCCGATCCCACCCACAGCACCTCGTCCGGATCAGGCAGGTGGTCCACGAGCCGGGTGAGGTCCTCCTCCGTTTCGGCATCCACGATGATCCAGCGGTGATCTCGCAGCGCGGCGCGCACGGCGTCCAGGTCGCGCAGTTCCGCCCGCGAAATGACGGTGACATCACCGCGGTGGGCCGGGGCCAGCAGGGTGGGAAGGTGACTCTCGCTGACGGGGGTGCGGGGATCGCGGCCAGCGGGACCTTCATGGACGGGGCGGCCGTTCAGGAGCTGGACGCCACCCACGGTGGTGCGTCCATTGCTGGGAAGCGCCGGGGCGATAACCACGCGCCGTCTGCCGGAACCGGCAAAGGCCGCCTGGAGTTGCGCGGCAATCGGGCCACGCAGGGTGGAGTCGATCTTGACGTACAGCAGTTCGGGGGTGGCGTCTTGCAGGGCAGCGCTGACCCGGGAAGCGGCCTCGTCTGCTGGCAGCGCGCGCGAGTCGAGGTCGAGCACCAGCCCTTCGGGGAGCGGGGCGGGCAGTGGCGCGCCGTGGAAGGCGACGACGGTGTCGTAACCGTGCCGGGCGAGGTGGACGCCCGCGTCGGACGCTCCGGTCAGGTCGTCCGCCAGGATCAGAAAGCGGACGCCGGGCATCAGCGGGAACCGCTGGAATGAGCGGTGGTCTGGGCGGTGGCCTCTTCGCTGGTGTCACCCAGCGGGAGCAGGCCGCGCCGCTGTAGACGGCGGGCATAGGCGGCGGTGGCGATGGGCACCAGGATGGCGGTGACGACCACGGACGCGGCGACCAGCACCGTTGCCTGCTGTGCCGCCGCCGCGTAGGCGGGGTTGGCGGCGGCCACGATGGCCGGGACCGCCGCCGCATTGCCAGCGGTGCTCGCAGCGGCCAGACCCGCCAGGCCCGTCCCCCCCGTGAGGCGGTCGGTGGTGAACAGAACGACACCGGTCACCACGAAGACCGCCACGCCCAGCAGCACGCCGAGCAGTCCGGCGGACCACACGGTCGTGAGGTTGATGCCCGCGCCCAGGGCGAAGGCGAAGAAGGGAATCAGGACCGGGACCGCCTGACGCAGGAAGGCGCGCATGTCCGGGTCGAGGTTGCCCAGGATCATCCCGATGATCAGCGGCAGGAGCGCGCCGACCAGCGTCTGCCAGGGGAAGGCGGACAGCCCGGCCACGCCGAGGGTCACCATGGTGAAGAACGGGCCAGATTCCATGCTCATCAGGGAATAGGCGGCGACGTCACGCGGCTTGCCGAACTGCCCCATCAGGGCCATGTACAGGCCGCCGTTGGTATCGTTCATCGCCGCGACCACCGCCAGGGTGGACAGGCCCGCGAACAGCCCGGCCCCGATGGGAGCTTCACCGAGCAGCCGACCGAGGATCACGCCCGCAAGGACACCCAGCGCCAGCTTGACAATCAGCAGCGTCCCGCCTTTTTTCAGGATGTAGGGCGTGGCCTTGAGTTCGATGGTGGAGCCCATGCAGACGTAGAACACGGCGAGGATGGTGAGGGCACCACTGAACAGCGCGCCGGTGAACGAGCCGAAGTATTTGCCGGTGTCCGGGTTGATGGTGTTGATGACGGCCCCGATCAGCAGCGGGACGAGCATCATGCCGCCGGGAACTTTTTGGACAGTCGCGAGGATTTTCATGGGGCCTCCGGCGTCAGACGGTGTGGACGCGCAGATTCTGGGTGAGTTCCAGGTGGTCGAGGACCTGGCGCGGGGTTTCCTGCCCGGTGATGAGGTCCTGCACCGCGCCAAGTGGGGCGACGTCGATCAGGGCCGTCTGGCCGAACTTGCTGTGATCGGCCAAAAGGACGCGGCGGTTGGTGGTGCCCAGCAGGGCACTTTTCAGTTCGGCGACGGGAAGGCTGCCTTCGCTGAGCTGGCCGTCCCTGATGGCATGGATGCCGATGAGGGCCACGTCGACATGAAGGTGACGCAAAAAGGTATGGGTGGTGGCACCGACCAGGGTGAAGGAGCCAGCGCGAATCTCACCTCCAGGAAGCATGACGTGCACTTGTGGCAGCGTGGCGAGCACGGCAGCGATGGCGATGTCGTGGGTGATGGCCGTGAGGGGGATGGGCTCGGCGCGGAGAGCTTCGGCCGCCGCCATCACCGTCGTCGACGAGTCGAAGTAGACGCTCTGGTTCGGCTCGAGCAGGGTGAGGGCATGCTGGCCGATGCGGCGCTTCTCGTCGGCGTTCTCGCGTTGGCGTTCGTCGAAGCGGGTTTCACTGGCCGTGTGGGTTTTGGCAATGGCACCTCCATGGGTCCGGGCAATCAGGCCTTGTTGGGCAAGGAGGTCGAGGTCGCGGCGGACCGTCGAGATCGAGGCGCCCAGCTCACGGGAGAGTTCGTGGACCGTGGCGCTCCCACGTTCCTGAACGAGCGCCAGAACTTGGCCCTGCCGCTCGGCAGGCAGCAGCGAAGAAGTGACATCCATCGGAGTTCCTTTCCGTTCGTGTTGCCCAACGCTAGCAGAAACGGTCATGAAAAGTCAAAAAAGGTTGTTATCCATCCAGAACCGGTCAGAAAAGAGCATTTCAAGCCTATTTCCTGGTGTCCTGCTGAGGCCTGACCGGCTTTGCCACAGGACTGGAGCGGCAGGGGGGCAGGCACCGCCTTGACAAGCCGTGTTTAATCGTTTTAAATAACCCTACCATTATGCCCAAGTCCTCCGGTACACCAGGCCGGGGAGTGACCATCGCGGATGTGGCCCGTGAGGCGGGCGTGTCGGCTGCGACGGTTTCTCTGGCTCTCAACGGCTCGCCACGCATCTCCGCCGAAACCCGGCGCAGGGTGGCAGAGGTCGCTGCGGCCCTGCACTACCTGCCGAATCACGCGGCGGCCAGCCTGCGCCGCCAAGTGACGAACACCGTGGCGCTGGTCGTGCCGGAGATCGGCAATCCCATCTACATGGAGATGGCTAAAACGATTCAACGTGCGGCCCAGCAGCGGGGCTATCACCTGCACCTGATCAGCACCGAGGGGCAGGCTGACGAGGAACAGCATGCGCTGGAGACGCTGGCCCGCCGATTGGTGGACGGCCTGGTGCTGATCTCCCTGCGCGGCGCGGCGGCCCTGCGCGAGCCTCTCTCCCAGGTGCGCGGGCCGGTCGTGGTGATCGGCCGGGTGGGTGAACCCCTGTGCGACAACGTGATGGTGGACAGCGCCGCCGGAGCGGGTATGGCGATCCGGCATCTCTGGGAACACGGGCGACAGCAGGTCGCGTTCATCAACGGTATGTCCGGCACGGTGCCCGCCACCGAGCGCGCCAGGGGCGTCCATGAGGTCTACCGCCAGGCGGGGCGCACCCTCCCCACCGCCCTGACAGTCCAGGCGGATTTCACGCTGGAGGGAGGCTACCGCGCCACGCAGCAGCTTCTGGACGCTGGCGAAGCCTTTGACGGCCTGTACTGCGCCAACGACCTGATGGCCATCGGCGCCATGCGCGCCCTGCGACATCACGGCCTGAAGGTGCCGCGGGACGTGGCGGTCATCGGCATGGACGATATCCGGGACTGCCTGATCACCACACCCACCCTGAGCAGCGTCTCCCTGCTCGCCGCCGAGCGGGGCCGCCTGGCCGCCGAGCTGCTCTTCGACCGACTGACCGGGCAGACCGACGCTCCCCCCCGGCAGCTCACCGTCACGCCCGTCCTGATCCCCCGCGAATCCACCCAGATCGCCGGGCCGCCGGGGGGGGTCAGCGCATGACCACGCTGCCGACCCACGCTGCCAAACTGCGCGCCGGGAGCGGGCGGGCCAGCGTGCCGTGGTACCTCTTCCTGCCCGCCATCCTGCCCATCGTGCTGTTCTCGGTGCTGCCGCTCTGCCAGGGGATCTGGCTGGGCTTTACCGAGTACCGGCTGGGCCAGGACGCCCCCACCTTCAACGGTCTGGCGAACTTTGCCCAGATGCTCAAGGACACCGATTTCCTGAGTTCCTTCAAGGTCGGCCTGATCTGGACATTCGCCGTCACCGGGGGCGTGCTCTTCTTCGGCATGGGGCTGGCGCTGCTGCTCAACGCCCGGCTGCCCCTGCAAGGGCTGGCCCGCGTCCTGGTGCTCGTTCCCTGGGCGATTCCGCCGGTCATCAAGGGGCTGATCTGGCGCATGGTCTACCACCCGGACGCGGGGTTCCTGAACCAGGGCCTCGCCGCCCTGGGCTTCCCGGACCTGCACCTGAACGTCTTGACGGACTTCACCTGGGCGCTGCCCGCCGTGATTCTGGTCGGCATCTGGGCCGGGCTGCCGCAGGCGACGGTGGTGCTGCTCGCCGGATTGCAGAGCATCCCCGATGAACTGAAGGAGGCCGCCGCCCTGGACGGCGCGGGGAGCTGGGGCATCCTGCGGCACGTCACCCTGCCGCTGATGATGCCGGTCATCGCCGCCACCGCCGCGCTGGAATTCATGTGGAACTTCAACGCCTTCGGGCTGGTGTACGTCCTGACCGACGGCGGCCCCGCCGGAAGCACGCGCCTCCCGATGCTGTTCGCGTACGAGGAAGCCTTCCAGTACGGCAACATCGGCTACGCCTCGGCGCTGGGGCTGGCAATGGTCGTCGTGGTGGGCGTGCTGGTGTACTACACGGTTCGGCGTCAGGCGCAGGGAGGGGACGCGTGAGGACTTCCACTCCCGCCCGCGCCGGGATGTCCATCCTGCTGCTGCTGTACGTGCTGTTCCTGGCGTTCCCGCTGGTGTGGCTGCTCTCCACGGCCTTCAAGCCCGCCAGCGAGATCGGCCTGGGACAGGTGCACCTGCTGCCCAGGGCCGCCACCCTGGACAACTTCCGAGTCGCCATCACCGAGCAGCAGGTGCTGCCCAGCGCCCTGAACACCCTGAAGGTCGCCGTGATCAGCGCCCTCCTGACCCTGCTGGTCGCCACGCCCGCCGCGTACCTGCTCGCCCGCCGCCAGAGCGTGATGAACCGCGCGGTGACCGCCTGGATTCTGGTGTCGCAGACCTTCCCGGTCATCCTCATCATCGTGCCGCTGTTCCTGCTGCTCGCGCGGCTGCGGCTGGTGGACACCCATGCGGGGTTGATCCTCGTGTACGTCGTCTGGAGCCTGCCCTTCGTGCTGTGGATGCTCCAGGGGTACATCAAGGGCATTCCCGTCGCCCTGGAGGAAGCCGCCGCCATCGACGGGGCGTCGCAGGGGCAGATCATCGTCCGGGTGCTGGCCCCGCTGATCCTCCCGGGGCTGATCGCCACCGGCCTGTACGCCTTCGTGAACGCCTGGAACGAGTTCTTCTTCGCGCTGGTCATGCTCAAAAGCCCCGATCTCACGACCATTCAGGTCAACCTCTCACGGCTGCGCGGGACCGAGGGCCTCGCCCGCTGGGGGCCGCTGGCCGCGGGCAGCATCATCGCGACCATCCCCACCCTGCTGATCTTCACCGTCCTCCAGCGCCGCCTGGTTTCCGGGCTGCTCAGCGGCGGCGTCAAGGACTAGAGCCGCGCTTTCCCCAACTCGCCACCACCTGTCCCCCGCCCACTTCTCCAAGGAGGCTCACGCATGAAGGCACGCACCCTGCTCATCCTGTCCGCCCTCGCCCTCGGCACGTCGGCATACGCGCAGCAGAAAGTCCGCTTTGTCAGCCTGGCCTGGCAGACGCAGGCGGTGGCGGCGGTGAAAGCCATCGTCGCCGAGTGGAACGCGAAAAATCCGGGGATGCCGGTGGAATACCAGCAGGTGGACTGGGGGTCCATCCAGGACTACCTGACGACCTCGTTCCAGTCGAAGAACACGCCGGACCTGGTGCACTACGAGTCGGGGCCGATCATGGATTTCGGCAAGCAGGGCTTCCTGACGGACCTGAGGCCCTATATCCCCGCCGAGATGAAGCAGGACATCGCCCCGGGCGCGTGGCAGACCGTGACGGACAGCGCGGGGCACATCTGGGGCGTGCCCTTCCTGTGGGAGTCGCAGATCATCCTGTACAACAAGGACCTCTTCGCCAAGGCGGGGATTCGTCCGCCGACCACGCAGAAACCCTGGACGTGGAGCGACATGCAGGCGGCGGCCAAGAAACTCACCCAGGACACCAA
Source organism: Deinococcus metallilatus (assembly GCF_004758605.1). Taxonomy (NCBI): domain Bacteria; kingdom Thermotogati; phylum Deinococcota; class Deinococci; order Deinococcales; family Deinococcaceae; genus Deinococcus; species Deinococcus metallilatus. Next base: position 199,993 of record NZ_CP038510.1, on the reverse strand, counting down.
CGGTGACGGCAAGCCGGAGGTGTATGGCGCGGCCTTCGGGCTGAAGAGCGCGAGCAACCGCATCCTGAACATGAGCCTGGGCTTCGGCGGGGATTACTTCACCACGCAGAACGGCAAGAGTGTCCTTCAGGTGGGGAACGCCGAGAAGCAGCTCCTGAACATCCTGATGGACATGATGTACGTGAGCAAGACCGCCAGCACCGACGGCATCGGCCTGTCAGGGCCGGAACTGCTGCCGGGGTTCTACGCCGGGAAGTACGCCATGCTGCCCGGCATCGGCGTGTGGGCACGCCAGCAGATCGTGGAGAGCGGCCCGAAGGACTTCCACTGGGGCGTGCTGCCCCCACTCAAAGCGACTTCCCAGGCGCAGGGGTCCACCACGCAGACCCTCAGCATTCCGGCGGCGGCACAGAACAAGGCGGGCGCGGCGAAGTTCATGGCGTTCTTCCTGAACCGCACGAACATGGGCAGGCTCGCGGCGGGCGACTGGCTGTTCCCCACCCGGCAGTCCAGCCTGCGCGGCGCGCCCTTCATGACGGATCAGTACGGCTGGCGCACCGCCACCGAATCGGCGAAATACCTGACCATGGCCCCCTGGCAGAAGGTGAACGGCTTTTCCGAGGTGCGCAGCAAGGTCATGAACCCCCTGCTGCAACAACTCTTCGCCAACCGCATCACCGTGGACGAGTTCGCCAAGCGCCTGACCGAGGAGGGCAACGCGATCCTCCAGAGGTACTGACGTGCAGAACCGGCACAAAACCCTGCGGGAGGCCGCGCGGGGCTGCCTCCTGGGCGGCGCGGTGGGCGACTCGCTGGGCGGCAGCACCGAAGGGTACCCGCCCGAGGCGATCCGCGAACGCTTCGGCGGCTGGGTCACCGGGATCGTCGGCCCGTTCCTGGAGGACTGGGCCACCGCCCGTCCGCAATCGCCGCTGCACAAGGGGGACGGGCACATCACCGACGACACCCTGATGGTCCTGGCGCTCGCCAGCGTGTACCGCTCGCGCCGCCGCCACCTGGACGCCTACGACATGGCGGATGGCCTGGTCCCGGAGATCGCCGACCACGTGATCTACATTCCCGAACTGGAACGCGAGACCGTGCTGCAAAACCGCCTGTTCCACGCCGAGAAGTACCTGGTCCATCGGCTGCGGCACGCCAACATCGACCCGCGCGAAGCCGGGGTCGGCAATGTCGTGAACTGCGGCGCGGCGATGTACATGTCACCCGTCGGCATCGTCAACGCCGGGAACCCCCGGCGGGCCTACGCCGAGGCCATCGAGCTGGCCGGTGCCCACCAGAGCAGTTACGGACGCGAGGCCGCCGGAGTCTACGCCGCCGCCGTCGCGGAGGCGATGGCCCCCGATGCCAGCGTGGAAAGCATCGTCCAGGCGGCCCTGGAGGTGGCGCGCGACGGCACCCGCGACGCCGTGCAGGCCGTCACCGACGCCGCGCGCACCGTGGAGACCTGGGAGGACGCCATCCCCGTGCTCCGGGAGGCGGTGCGCCCCTACGACACCGTCGGGGAGACCTACCGCCAGCCCCATCCCGACGCCCGGCGCCCCAGCCGCACCAAGAGCATCGAGGAACTGCCCGTCGCGCTGGGCTTTCTGGTGGCCTGCCGGGGCGACTGCTGGCAGACGGTGCTGGGCGGCGTGAACTACGGACGCGATTCGGACAGCATCGCCAGCATGGGCGGCTCCATCGCGGGGGCGCTCCAGGGGGAAGGAGCGGTGCCCGCCGACCTCGTGCGGGCCATCAGCCACGCCAGCCGCCGCGACTTCATCCCGGTGGCCGACGATCTGGCCGGGGTGGCCCAGGAGGTGCTGGAGGCCGACCTCCGGCATGCCCGGCACCTGGCCGCGCGCATGGAGGGCGCGGGGATGAGGGTGGGGCAGGGATGAAAGGAGCGCCCTACGCATGACCACGCTGCACCATGACGACCCGCCGGGCACCCTCGCGGCCATGCTGTTCATCCCCGCGAGCGACGAGCGGAAGCTGGACAAGATTCCTTCGCTCCCGGCGCGCGCGGTGCTGCTCGATCTGGAAGACGGCGTGGCCCCGAACGCGAAGGCGGACGCCAGAGCACTGCTGGCGGGGCATCCGCTCGTCTCCCGTCCCGAGCAGCGCGTGTGGGTGCGCGTGAACAGCGCGGAGACGGCGCACCTGAAGGCGGACCTGGAGGCGGCGGTGCGTGCGGGCGTGCATGGGATCAACCTTCCCAAAGTGGAGGGCGCCGCGGAGCTGCATGCCCTCGACTGGTTTCTGACCCAACTGGAGGGCGAGAGAACCCTGCCCCGCCTGCCGGTGATGGCGACCATCGAGACGGCGCGGGGACTGGAGAACGTGCTGGACATCGCCCGCGCCACCTCGCGCATGCACAGCCTGTGCTTCGGTTCGGCGGATTACAGCCGTGACCTGGGCCTGAGCTGGCCCCCGCCGGAGGAACCCAGCCCGACGCTGACGCTGGCGCGGGCGCGGCTGGTGCAGGCCTCCCGTGCCGCCGGACTGCACGCCCCGCACGACGGCGCGAGCAGCGAGTTCAGGGACCTGGACCGGCTGCGCGCGCAGGTGCAGCAGGCCAAAGCACTGGGCTTCGGCGGCAAGCATGCCATTCATCCCGCGCAGCTTCCCGTCATCGAGGCCGTGTTCGCGCCGCAGGACGCGGAACTCGCCTGGGCGGAGAAAACCTACGCGGCGTTTCAGGAGGCGGTGCGAAGTGGTCAGGGCGCTGTGAACGTGGGCGGGCAGATGGTGGACGCCCCCATCGCCGAGCGCGCCCGGCAACTGCTGCTGGCGGCGGGGAGAACCCTATGACCCCTGAGCCGCCGCCGATGGCGCTGGAAGGCATCAAGGTCCTCGACCTGGCGAGCCTGTACGCCGGGCCGCTGATCGCCACGAACCTGGGGGATTACGGCGCGGACGTGATCAAGGTGGAACACCCGCGCGGCGACGACGCGCGGCGCTGGGGCCTTTCCAAGAATGGCGTTCCGCTGTGGTGGAAGTCCATTGCCCGCAACAAACGCCTGATCACCCTCGACCTGCACGACGAGGAAGACCGCCAGACCGTGCGGGAACTGGCGCAGTGGGCGGACATCGTCATCGAGAACTTCCGCCCCGGTCGGCTGGAAAGCTGGGGCCTGGGCTGGGCCGACCTGCACGCGCTGAACCCCCGCCTGATCCTGGTGCGCGTCACTGGCTTTGGACAGACCGGCCCACTCGCGCAGGAACCCGGTTTCGGCACGCTTGCTGAGGCGTTCAGCGGGTTCGCCGCCATTACCGGCCAACCCGACGGGCCGCCGACCCTCCCGCCCTTCGGGCTGGCCGATGGCGTGGCCGCCCTCGCCGGGACCTACGCCGCGATGATGGCCCTGTACTGGCGCGACGCGCAGGGCGGCGGGGTCGGGCAGATGATCGACCTGAGCCTCTATGAACCGCTGTTCGGCATTCTGGGGCCGCAGGCCATCGAGTACCTGCAAACCGGCACCGTCCAGCAGCGCCAGGGGAACCGCAGCAAGCGCACCGCCCCCCGGAACGCTTACCGGACGGCGGACAACCACTGGGTGGCCCTCTCAGGCGGCACGCAGCAGATCGTGAACCGCATGCTCACCGTGATCGGTCGCCCGGAACTCGCCGGGGACGAGCGGTTCTCCACCGCCGCCGCCCGCCTGCGGAACGCCGACGAGATCGATACCCTCATCGGTGACTGGATCGCCGCCCATCCGCTGGACGAGGTGCTGGCCCGCTTCCGCGCCGTGGAAGCACCCATCGCGCCCATCTACGACATCGCGCAGATCGTGCGCGACCCCCACTACCAGGCACGCGGCACCATTGCCTCTGTTCCCGACCCCGACCTGGGCGAAGCCGCCATGACCGCGGTGTACCCTCGGCTCTCGCGGACGCCCGGCCAGATCCGCTTCGCAGGCGCGCGGGACATCGGCGCACATCAGGGCGAGGTGCTCGCCGAGATCAGCGGCAGGAAAGCCGGGGATACGCCGGTTCAGCCTGCCTCCGGGGCGGGAGACCGCTCCTGATGGCCGCCAGCATGGTCCTTAACCGTCTCCTTGACCTGATCCTGCGCACCCGGAGCGCCCTGTGACGCTGCCCGCAGACTACGCCGAGCGCGTGTACGCCGGGGTGCTGGGAAAGATGATCGGCGTGTACCTGGGCCGCCCCATCGAGGGCTGGACGCACGCGCGCATCGTGGAGCGCTTCGGTGAGGTGCGCGACTACGTGCACGAGGCTCAGGGCCGCCCGCTGATCGTGAGTGACGACGACCTCTCCGGCACCTTCGCCTTCGTGCGCGCCATCGAGGAACACGGGCCGCATCTGGGCAGCCGCGAGATCGGGCTGACCTGGCTGAACCAGATCGTGGAGGGCCGCAGCATCCTGTGGTGGGGCGGCATGGGCAACAGCACCGAGGAAACCGCGTATATCCGCCTAAAAAGCGGCATTCCCGCGCCGCAGAGCGGCAGCATCGCCCTGAATGGCCGCCCCGCTGCCGAGCAGATCGGGGCGCAGATCTTCATCGATGGCTGGGCCATGCTCGCGCCGAACAACCCCGAGCTGGCCGCGAGGCTCGCCCGCGCCGCCGCGCAGGTCAGTCACGACGGCGAGGCGGTGGACGCGGCGGTGGCCCTGGCCGTCATGGAGGCCCTGGCCTTCACCCGCCGCCCACTGGAGGAGCTGCTGGACGCTGCGCAGGCCACCCTTCCGCCGGAGGGGACGCTGGCGCGCCTGTACCGCGACGTGCGGCAGTGGCACGCCACCCTTCCTAACTGGCGGGACGCTTTCGCCGAGCTGGAGAAGTATTACGGCTACCACCTGTACCCCGGCAACGTGCACGTCATCCCCAACCACGGCGTCATCCTGCTCAGCCTGCTTTACGGCGGCGGCGACTTCGAGGAGACGCTCGTCATCTGCAACACCTGCGGCTGGGACACCGACTGCAATGTCGGGAACGTCGGCGCGCTGATGGGCCTGCTCTGCGGCTTGAACGCGATTCCGGAGCGCTGGCGGGAACCGGTCGCCGACCGTCTGTTCGTGTGCAGCGCCGAAGGCTCGCGGGCCGTTACGGACGCCGTGCAGGTCACGGATAACCTCGTGCGCCTGGCCCACGTCCTGCACGGGCTGCCGCTGCCGGAGAGGCCTCCGCGCTACCACTTCCGCCTGCCGGGAAGTGTGCAGGGCTTCCAGGGGGAGGGCGTGGAGGTGCAGCCTTACCCAGACGGCCTGCACCTGACCGTGAACGGCGCGGGCCGCGCGACTGTGGCGACCTTTCTGCCCCCAGAGGTGCCGAACCCGCACGACACGCCCTATACCCGCAACCTGGGTCAGGGCTGGAACTACACGCTGCTCGCCAGTCCGACCCTCCACCCGGGTCAGCGGGTCACGGCGCGGGTGAGGGTGGACGCACCCCTCACGGTCGCGTGGACGCTGGATCACTACGACGCGGAAGATCAACCCGTCACGCTGAATGCCGAAGCAACGCTCCTCCAGCCCGGCACGCACGATCTGACCTGGACGGTGCCCGACCTGAGGGCCTTGCCCGTCGCCCGCATCGGGTTGCAGTTGGAGGGCGCGGGCACCCTGATCCTGCGCCACCTGGACTGGCAGGGCGTGCCGACCTTGCAGCTTACCCGTCCGCCGGGCGCCGGGCAGATGTGGCGGCGGGCCTGGATCAATGCCGCCGGGCGCATCGACATCAAGAGTCCCGGCCTGATGCGCTTTTCCCAGCATGAGGGCGTCGGGCAACTCCTGCTGGACGCCCGCGACTGGACCAGCCTGCGCCTGCGGGCCGTGATGTCCGCCCAGTTGCCCGCCCCGCTCGGGCTGGCCGTTCATACGCGTGGGCTGCGCCGCCACTACGCGCTGTGGGTGAGGCCGGGACTCGTCGAACTGGTGCGCCAGCGGGACGCCGAGCGGGTGGTGCTGGCCCAGGCGCCCTCCCTCTGGGAGCCGGGCGAGCGGCTGGAACTCTGCCTCACGGTCGTGGAGGGATCGCTGCAGGCCAGGGTCGGCAGGGCAATGCTGGAAGCCAGGGACCCGAACCCTCTCCCACCCGGTGGGGTCGCCGTGCTGTGCGAGGCAAACGGCGTCGATGTGTGGGAGGTCCAGGTCCAACCGATCTGATCCTGCACTGGGGTCGACTCGGTCTTGTGGCCGTTGGTTGGAACGATGACAGATAAGGAACGCTCTCAGGTCGTGAAAGAACTTCACGGAAGTGGACCGCGGGGCGCCTGTCTCCATCTACCCGCTGGAGACGGTGGTGACCGAGAGGTTCGCGGCCCTGGTCAGTCTCACCAGCGGGGACCTGGAAGCAAGCTCTCTGCGCGGTCATCGGGGATTGACAAGAAGCGACCGCAGGTTCATGCTGCATTCGTAAACGTTTACAAACGAAGATTGCAACCAATCCCTCTGACCTGACAAGGTCGGATTTGTCCCGCCCCCGGAGGAAGCGTTGTCTGTCACCATCCATGACGTTGCCCGTCAGGTGAACCTGAGCATCGCGACGGTGTCACGCGCCCTCAACCGGCCGGAAAGCGTGCCCGAGCCAACCCGCCAACGGGTGCTGGAGGCGGTCAGACTGACGGGCTACCGACCGGACGCCATTGGGCGGTCATTGCGGGAGGGGCGTTCGCGCAGCGTCGGCCTGATCGTGTCCGATATCCGCAACCCGTTCTACGCCTCGATTACCAAGGCCGTGGAGGACATTGCCCAGGCCCGTGGGTACGGGGTGCTGATCTGCAACGCCGACGAAAAACCGGAGCGTGCCCAGGAGGCCCTGCACTTTCTCGCCTCCCATCAGGTCAGCGGCATCATTCATGTCCCGACGGGTGAGAACGTCGCGGTTCTGGGTGAACTGGAGGCGCGCGGTGTCCCCATCGTCGATCTGGACCGCGTCTCCGGCCTCCAGAACGCCGGTGCCGTGCTGGTCAACAACCGGCAGGGCGCACGGCAGGCCGCCGAACATCTGATTGGTCTGGGCCATCAACGGATCGCGACCATCGCCGGCCCACAACATCTGACCACCGGGCGGGAGCGCCTGGAAGGCTTTCGGCAGGCCCTGGAGGAGGCGGGCATTCGCTTGCTCAAACGGCACGTGGAATTTGGTGATTTCCGGGAAGCCTCCGGGATGCGGGCCGCGCAGCGCCTGTTCGCCTTGCCCAAGCCGCCGACCGCCCTCTTCGTGGCGAACAACGAGATGATGGCGGGCGCCCTGGGAGCGGTGCTGGAAAGTGGGCGGCGGATTCCGCACGACATCTCCCTGGTCGGCTTCGACGACGCGCGCTGGGCGCAGTACATGCATCCGCCGCTGACGGTGGTGGCCCAGCCCATCGACGCGATCGGGACGCTCGCGGCAGAGCAGCTCTTCGAACGCATCGAGGGAAAACCAGCGGCCAGGATTCAGGTGCTGGACACCCAACTGATCGTGCGCGCTTCGACCGGACCGCCAGGTGCGTCATGAGTGGTTCCCAGCTCCACCCCTTTGCGCGCCCCCTCCCGTAAACGTTTACGTTCCCTCGGAGCCATTGTTTTCACCGCACTGCGGTCCCGCTGGGCAGAAAGGACTCACATGCTGCATGCCAAGCCAGTTCGTCAGATCACGCGCCGCCGGACCCACCGTCTCAGCCTGGTCATCGGCTGCGGGTTGAGCCTGGGCGCCCTGACCCCCGCGCTCGCCGCGCCCCCCAGCAACATCAAGGCCACCCTGAACGTTGTGCGCTTCGGGGACGAGAACGATGTCAAGACCGTGGGCCTGATGATTCAACGCTTCCACAAGCGTTACCCCAACGTGACCGTGAAAGTCCAGCGCTTCACCGCCGCGAACGGCTGGCCCGAATATCTCAGCAACGTGATGAACCTGATCGCCAGCGGCAATCCGCCGGACATTCTGGACATGCCGCTGGAGGGCGTCTCGACCGTCGCCAGCCGCGGCCTGATGCTGGACCTCGATGCCCTCGCGGCCAAGGACGGTCAGGCGAAAGAACTGCTCAACGATGTCGAACCCAACATCATCAACAGCATGCGCTACAACAAGCAGTTGGTGTTCTTCCCCACCGCCTGGAACAACATCGTCATCTACTACAACAAGGGAGCGTTCAAGAAAGCGGGCCTGCAACCCCCCAGCTCCACCTGGACCTGGGACGACTTCCTCAAGGCCGCACAGAAGCTCACCGTGCGGGACGCCAAGGGAAAGGTCACGCAGTACGGCTACTACGTTCCCGCCTACGGTTTCGGCCTAACCCCCTGGTTCCTCACCAACGGCACGGACAAGCTCACCCCCGACTGGCGCCGGTCCAACGTCAAGGACCCCCGCTTCCGCGAGTCGCTGCAATTCCTGCACGACCTGATCTACAAGTACAAGGTGTCCCCGGCCTTCCAGGCGGGTGCCGGTGAAAGTGCCTTCGTGTCGCAGCAGGCCGCCATGATCTCCATCGGCCACTGGCCCATCGCCAGCTTCGTGAAAAGCTTCAAGGATTTCGACGTGGCCGTGGTGCCGCGCAAGACCGCCTCCAACACGGTCTTCGGCGGCGAGGGCAACGGCATCCTGAAGACCTCGAAAAATCCCGAACTGGCCTGGGAGTTCATCAAGGAGCTGACCAGCAAGCAGTCCCAGGCCGAGCTGGCCGGAGCCGGGCTGGCGATTCCGGCGCGGCGCTCGGCGGCCAGCCTGCCCGCCTTCCTGAACTTCCCGGCCAACTCCGGCATCTTCTACGGCAGCGCGAAGACGGCCGTGCCCATCGCCTCGCCGCCCAACTTCTCGCAGGTCGAGGACATCCTGATGCGGAACGTCACGGCCTACATGACGAACAACCAGACGCTGGACGCGGCCCTGAACAACATGGACCGCGAACTGACCCGTTCTCTCAGCCGCGTGAAGTGGTGAGGCGCGGGGCCGCCAGGGGGTGAAGGCATGACCACGCTGTGGACCAGACGGAGGGGTGGGCTGAGACGCCGCGACGGGCGGGCCGCCCTGCTGTTCGCCGCACCGGCCTACCTGCTCTTTCTCGCCTTCGTGCTGATTCCGGCCCTGGTGACTTTTGGCCTGAGTTTTACCTACTACGACCGCCTGGCCTCGGGACCTCAGTGGGTGGGTCTGGAGAACTACAGCTACATGTTCAGCGACCCCCGCGTGTGGCAGATCTTCGGCAACACGCTGGTGTTTACGGTGGTGGCGACCAGCCTGAACGTGGGCTTGGGGATGCTGCTGGCGCTGCTGCTCGACCGCCGCATGCCCCGGCCCTTGCTGTACCTGCTGCGCCTGGCCTACTTCCTGCCGGTACTGACGGCCACGGCCTTCGTGGTGCCCATCTGGCAATTTCTGTACTCCACCGATCTGGGCGTCATCAACTACTTCCTGCGGGCCGCCGGGCTGGAGGGTGTGGGCTGGCTGACCAGCGAGCGGCTGGCCCTGCTGTCGGTGATCATCATGGACGTCTGGAAGAACGTCGGCTTCTTCATGGTGATTCTGCTGGCGGCCTTGCAGGGTATCCCCCGCGATGTGCTGGAGGCGGCCACGCTGGACGGGGCCGGTCCCGCGACCGTTTTCTGGCGCATCAAGCTGCCCATGCTCTCGCCCGTCTTGTTCTTCTGCGTGACCTTCGCCTCCATTGGGGCGCTCCAGGTCTTCGACTCCACCCGGCTCTTAACCGGTGGCGGCCCCGGCGACGCCACCCGCAGCGTCGCCATGTACATGTACGAGGCGGCCTTCGGGCAGCAGGACATCGGGTCGGGCGCTGCGGTGGCCCTGGTGCTGCTCCTGCTGGTCGCGGGCGTCACCGCCTTCCAGTTCTACGCCGCGCGGCGCTGGGTGCAGTCGTGAGGAGGCTTCATGTCGCGCGTTAACCCGGTGCCCGCGCCCACGCCCACCGAGCGCTGGCTCTCGGCCACACAGGCCATCCACTGGCGCAACCTGCCCTTCATGGTGCTGGCGGTGCTGGGGGCCTTTTTGATGGCGCTGCCCTTCCTGTGGATGGTCAGCACCTCATTCCGCACGCCCGCCGAGGCGTACAAGTTGCCGCCCTCCCTGCTTCCCAGCCGATTGGACTTCTCGGCCTACGACCACGTGCTGACCTCCTCGGTGCCCTTTTTGACCATGTACTGGAACAGCTTCAAGATCGCGCTGCTGACCACGGCGGGCGTGCTGCTCAACTGCTCGATGGCAGCCTTCGCCTTCTCACGGCTGAACTTCCGGGGCCGCGAGACGCTCTTTTCGATCCTGCTGCTGGGCCTGATGGTGCCCGCCGGTCTGGTGGTCATCCCGGTGTACCTGGGCCTCTCGCGGCTGCACCTGCTGGACACCGGGGCCGCGCTGGTCCTGCCCGCCCTGGCCTCGTCGTTCGGGGTCTTCATGCTGCGGCAGTTCATGCTGGGCCAGCCGCGCGAACTGGAGGAGGCCGCCGCCGTGGACGGTGCGGGCCAGTGGACGGTCTTTACCCGCATCTCGCTGCCGCAACTGGCCCCCGCGCTGTCGGCGCTGGGCATCATCACCTTCACGGCCAGCTGGAACAACTACATGGGGCCGCTGATCTTCCTGAAAAGCTGGGACAAGATGACGCTGCCTATCGGCATCTCCATCTTGCAGGGCTTTTTGGGGTCCGGCAGCCTGGCGGTGGTGATGGCCGCCGTAACCATGGCGATCCTCCCGCTGCTGGTGGTGTTCCTGATCGCGCAACGTTACATCATCGAGGGCCTGGCGATGTCCGGGGTGAAGGGATGAGCGCCCTGAACCCCGCCGGTGTGGCGGCGCCGCGCATCGCCTCACCCTTCGTCCACCTCTATGACCCGAACCTGGCCCGTCCCGGCGACGACCGGAACTGGTACACCAACGACCACACCGTCTTTCGTGGTCAGGACGGGCTGTGGCACGCCACCGGCATCTGCGGCGTGCGGCCCGCCGATCCCTTCGCGGGCGAGCAGGTCTTCTTCCATGCGCGCGGCGCGAGCCTGGAACAGGGTGGCTGGGAGGAGTGCCCGCCGACCCTGCGGGCGGACCATTGGCGCGGGGAACGGTTCCTGTGGGCGCCGCACGTGGTGCGGCAGGGCGGGCGCTACGTGATGGCCTATGCGGCGGGCGGCCCGCGCGTGACGCCGGAGCATCCGGAGGGCGTGTGCGACCACTACGGCCTGTACTTCGCGCACAGCGAGGACGGCGAGCACTGGGCGCGCCATCCCCTCAACCCCATCTTCCGCGAGCCGGGCCACGCCCGCGACCCGATGCTGCTGCAAGTCGAGGACGGCTGGCGGATGTACTACACCGGCGTGATGGGCGAGGAGGACCGCCGGGGAGCCGTGCGGATGCGGCGCTCTCCCGACCTGGAACACTGGTCCGGCGCGCAGGTCGTGAACGTGCAGCCCGGCCCGCACGACTTCGGGCGCGACGCCGAATCCCCCTTCGTGGTCGAGCGGGAGGGCGTGTATTACCTGTTCGTGTGCCGCGCCATGTCCTCCTACCGGGACACCCGCGTGTACGCCTCGCACGATCCCGCACGCTTCGAGCAGGAGGTCGCGCGGCTGGCCGTCCACGCCGCCGAGGTCGTGCAGGACGGGGACAGCTACTACATCACCGATACCGGCTGGGACAAATGCGGGCTGTACGCGGCCCGTCTGGAATGGAGCTAAAGGACGACCGTGCGAACCTATTGTCACTCCCCCCCTTGCCCGCCCCCGTCACCCCGCCTCTCTCATCCCGCTCAAGGAGACTCCATGCAGAAGAGCAAGAAGGTCCTGTTCGCCCTCGCCGCCAGCCTGCTGCTCGCCAGTTCCGCGCAGGCCGCCACCCTGCAATTCTGGAAGTTCGGCACGCCCGAGGAAACCGCCAACAAGGCGCTGCAAGGCTGGGTGGATCAGTGGAACAAGGAAAACCCCGACACCCAGGTCGCCTTGAAGCTCTTTCCCTTCAACGACTACACCGGCCCGGTGCTGACCACCGCCTTCGCTTCCGGGAGCGGCCCGGACGTGTTCTGGGCCTCACCCGGCACCTTCTTGCAGTACGTGTCGAGCGGCGTGGCCGCCGATCTGTCGAGCATCTTCACGCCCGCCCTGCGCGCCGACCTGCTGCCCGCCGCCGTCCAGGCCGTCACCGTGAACGGTAAGCCCTACGCCATGCCCTTCGAGCAGGAGCCGGTGGCGCTGTTCTACAACAAGGACATCCTGGCGAAGTACAAGATTCCCGTGCCCCGGAGCTGGAACGATGTGCTCAAGGCCAGCGCCACCCTCAAGGCGGCGGGCGTGACCCCCATCGTGATCGAACCCGCGCCGGGGGCCTACCAGAACTTCACCTGGTATCCCTTCCTGTGGCAGACCGGCGCGAACGTCGCCAATCCCTCCCTCACCCAAGCCACCATGAACAGCGGGGGGGCCGCGCAGGCACTGGACTTCTGGCGCGCCCTGATTCAGCGGGGGTACGCGCCGCGCACCGCCTCGGACTGCACCTGCAACATCGGCTCGACGCCCTTTGCCAGCGGCAAGGCGGCCATGATCGTGGACGGCATGTGGGCCATCCAGATGCTCAAGGAGGCGGGGAAGGTGAATTTCGGCGTCACCCACCTGCCGACGCCCACCGGCAAGAATCCCGTCACCGTGTACGGCGGCTGGACGCAGGTGGTGAACGCCAAGGGCCAGAACGTCGAGGCGGCCAAGAAGTTCACGGCCTGGATGTGGGCGCAGGGCACCCAGCGGCCCCTGGAATGGGTCAGCAAGGTGAACTCCAAGTTCAGCCCGCGCAAGTCGGTCACCGCCGCGGGCAAGAGCTACTACGACCAGCCGTACCTACGTGACTTCCGCGACCTGATCCTGCCCACCGCCCGCGCCGAACCGCGCTTCCCCGCCGAGATGGTCAAGATCGTCGGGGACGCCATCCAGTCCAGCATGTTCCGCAACACGCCCGGCCAGGTCGCCGCCAATCAGGCCCAGGCGCAACTGGTGCCCTACCTCAAGACTCTGCCGAAGTAAGGCCGGAGGGGGGCGGGGGCTGGACGGCTTAGGACTCTCACGAAGCTTGAGCGGGAAGAGCGGGGGGTTGAGAGCAAATGGCGCTGGGAGGCCCAGCCCGCTCACCCCCTCCCGGCCTCCCCCCTCGAGGGGGAGGAGCAATAGCGCCTCCTGCACAGTTTCATCTTCTGCTGAATCGCGTAAGTCCCAGGCCCGCAGAGCGGATTCCCGCCCCCGCCTCCACTTCCCCCCGCGCCCACCCACCAAGGAGTGTTCATGACCCGCCTCGCCACCCCACCTCTTCGCAGCCCCGCGCGCCCGGCCCGGCGTGAGCGGCGTGAACGCTGGACCGCGGCGCTGTTTCTGGCCCCGGACGTGATCGGGCTGGCGGTCTTCGTGGTGCTGCCCATCGTGGCCGCCCTGGTCATCAGCTTCACCAACTGGAACGCCCTGGGCAGCCCGAGCTGGGTGGGGGCCGCCAATTACCAGCGGCTGCTGGCTGACCCAGTCTTCTGGTCGTCGCTGCGGGTCACGGCGCTGTATACCGTGATCTACGTGCCGCTGGTCTTCGCCGTGTCGCTGGGGCTGGCGCTGCTCGCCAACCAGCGGCTGCCGCTGATCGGGGCCTTCCGCACCATCTTCTTCGTGCCGGTGGTGCTGAGCCTGGTGGTGACCGGGCTGATGTGGCGCTTCATCTTCGATGAACAGGTGGGGCTGCTGAACTACGCGCTGTCGCTCGTCCACCTGCCGCCACGCGCCTGGCTGGGGGACGTGAACCTGGCCCTGCCCGCCATCATCGTGGTGAGCGTCTGGATCAACATGGGCTACTACATGACGATCTTCCTGGCCGGGCTTCAGGACATCCCGCGCGAGTACTACGAGGCAGCCCGGATCGACGGCGCGGGAGGCTGGCAGAGCTTCTGGCGCATCACGTTGCCGCTGCTGCGGCCCACCAGTCTCTTCGTGCTGGTCGTGACCCTGATCGGGTCCTTTCAGGTCTTCGATCAAATCTGGGTGATGACCAAGGGCGGCCCCGCCGACGCCACGCAGGTCACGGTCATCTACATCTACAAACAGGCCTTCCAGTACCTCAGCCTGGGGTACGCCAGCGCCATCGCCTTCGCGCTGTTTTTGGTCATCTTCGTGGTCAGCCTGGCGCAGTTCTGGCTGGTGCGGAAGGAGGACTGATGCAGCGCAGCTATCCCCTGCCCGTGACCCGGCCACACAGGCACGTTCGCTCGCCGGGCCGCTGGCTGGGCACCGCCCTGGTGTACCTGCTGTGCCTGCTGGTGGCGCTGCTGACCCTGATTCCGCTGGTGTGGATGATTCTCGGCTCCTTGAAGAGCGCCGACGAGGTGGTGGCCTACCCGCCGACCTTCCTGCCGCACCACTTCGCGTGGCACAACTACGTGGAAGTGTTCACGACGGTGCCCTTCGGGCGCTACATCCTCAACACCTTCTTCGTGGCGACCAGCGTGACGGTGGTGGCGCTGCTGTTTCACTCGATGGCCGCCTACGCCCTCGCGCGGCTGAAGTTCCGGGGCCGCGACGCCCTCTTTCTCGGCATCGTCGCCACCTTGATGATCCCCTTCTCGGTGACGCTGATCCCGACCTTCATCCTGGTGAAGTCGCTCGGCTGGCTGGACACCTACTGGGCGCTGATTATCCCCGCCATCCCCAACGCCTTCGGCATCTTCTTGCTGCGGCAGTTCTACCTGGGCCTGCCGGTGGAGCTGGAGGAGGCGGCCCGCCTGGACGGCGCGACGCCCGCCGGTATTTTCTGGCGCATCGCGCTGCCCATGAGCCAGCCGATCCTGGCGACGCTCGCCACCTTCTTCTTCCTGGCGAACTGGAACGCCTATCTGTGGCCCCTGATCGTCACGCAGAACCCCAATATGCGCGTGACGCAGGTGGCCCTGGCCGCCTTTTCGGGCGAACACTCGACCTCCTGGCAGCTCATCATGGCGGGCGCGACGGTCGCGGCGCTGCCGGGCCTGCTGCTGTACCTGTTCCTGCAACGCTACCTGATCGAGGGCATCAAGCTCTCGGGCCTGAAGTGACGGCCCAAAGGAAAGGAGTCCGGTGAACATGCGACGCGGCTTCCTGGTGGCCCTGACCCTCGTTCTCACCGCCGCCTGCGCGCAGAAGGGGAACCCGGCGCCCGCCAACACGGTCGACGTCATCAAGACCCTGACGGTGCGGCAGGTGGCCCCGCTCACCGGCCCGGACGCCACCACGCCCACCAAGGCGGTGGACATCTGCGGCACCGACCTGGGGATTCCCGCCAGCCTGAACGGCACGCTGTACCTGGCCTTCGGGGACACCTTCGGGTACAACGGCGACATCTGCAAGCCTTTCGGGCCGAACTGGCGCTCGAACGTCCTCGGCTTCAGCACGGACGCCGATCTTTCCGACGGCCTGAGCTGGACCGGCTGGCATACCGGGCCGGACGGACGGGCCGTCGCCGTGATCGAGGGTGCGCACCAGGCCCCCTTCACCGGCGAGCAGACCAAGATTCCGACCTCCATGATCGGCCTCGGGGGCACGCTCTACCTGCATTACATGTCCGTCCACGGCTTCGCGGCGCAGGGGGGCGTCTGGGAGTGCAACTTCTCGCAGTTCGTGACTTCCAGCGACGCGGGCAAGACCTGGCAGCCGATGGGCGGGCACGTCGGCGAGCAGGGGAGCAACTTCAACATGCTGGCGCTGAGTGGCGACGCGGGCGGGGGCAACGCGGGCGGCACCTACGTCTACGCGCTGGGCACCCCCTGCGGACGTTTCGGGGATGCGCAACTGGCGCGGGTGAAACCGGCGACCCTCAGCGACGTCTCGACCTGGGAATACTTCGCGGGCCGGGCGGCGGACGGTGCGGCGTTGTGGGACAAGAACCCCCTGAAGGCCGTGGACGTGGTGCCCGGTCCGGTGGGGGAAGCCTCGCTGGTCTGGAACGCTTACCTGGGCCGCTGGACCTACAGCTACCTCAACGAGCAGACCGCCTCGCTGGAACTGCGGCAGGCGGAGCAGCCCTGGGGACCGTGGAGCGAGCCGCGCGTGCTGGCGACGGCCAGCGACTACCCGCAACTGTACGGGGCCTTTACCACCGCCGCCATGCTGCGGGGGAACGGGCAGACCATGTACTTCGTGATGTCGCGCTTCGGGCCGTACAACACGTTCCTGATGCGCGCCGACCTGAGCAAATGATTTTTCTCGATGAGGTGTACTGGATGACCCAACAGACCGGCCTTTCCCCGCTGCGTGGCCTGATGAAGCTGCGCGACGCCCGGCCCCGCCGCTTTTCCAGCTTTGACCGCACGGGGGGTAACGACGACCGGCTGCACCTTCAGCCCGGCGAAACCGTCACCCTGGCCGAACTGGACGGCGCGGGCATCGTCACGCATATCTGGTGTACCGTCGCCTGCCAGAGTCCCAACTCTCTGCGCAAGCTGACCCTGCGCGCCTACTGGGACGGCGAGGACACGCCCAGCATCGAGGTGCCACTCGGGGACTTCTTCGGCATGGGCCACGGGCGCACCGCCAATTACGCCAGCCTGCCGCTCCAGACCAGCCCGCAGGACGGCAAGGCCTTCAACTGCTACTTCCCCATGCCGTTCTCGGACGGGATGCGCGTCACGCTGGAGAGCGAGTGCGAGGACGAGGTGCTGTTTTACTACTACATCGATCTCGAACTGCACGACCGGCTCGAAGACGGTTTGGGCCGCTTCCACGCCCAGTGGCGGCGCACCATTCCGCAGGGTGAGCCGCAGGACGACATGACGGACGAGCAGTACCTGTTCGGCGGCGTGAACACCGACGGGGCGCGCAATTACACCATTCTGGAGGCCGAGGGGCATGGGCATTACGTGGGCTGCCTGTTCTCGGTGTACTCGCTGCGGCGCTCGCCGACCTGGGACTGGTACGGCGAGGGGGACGACATGATCTTCGTGGACGGCGAGCCGGGCATCAGCGCGCCAGACGCGGGGCGCAAGGTCGATTTTCCCGAACAGGCTGGCCTTCCCGTCATCGAACCCCGCCCCGAGTCGAGTCCGGGCGCCAACGATGCCTGGCCGCCCACGCTGCACGGCACCGGCACCGAGGACTACTTCAACACCGCGTGGTGCCCCAATCAGGAATACAACGCGCCCTACCACGGCATCATCGCGGGGGGCGGGGAGAACTGGGCCGCGCCGGTGACGGTGTACCGCTTTCACATCGAGGACCCGGTGATCTTTCAGAAGCGTATCCGCGTGACCATCGAACACGGTCACGCCAACCGCCGCGCGGACGAGATCGCCACCACCGCCTTCTGGTATCAGACGGAGCCGCACGCGCCTTTCCCCGAACTGCCGCGCGCCGCTGGCCGTCTGCCCGTCTACCGCAATATCTGGGAGCCGCGCGAGGTGCCCCGGACGCCGGGAGGAGAGGGCTGAACGTGCCGCCCGTTCTCCTCGGAGGGTTTTTATGATTAAGCAGGCATATCTGGTGGCGAGTGGGGACCTGCGGCCAGCGGCGAACCGGCAGTGCTGGCCCGCCCAGGCGCAGATGGAGGGGCAACTGACGGACGCCCTGGGCAAGCTCGGTGTGCAGGTGACGCGCGCCCATCCCTACGACGCGGCGGCAGGCCACGGGTTTATCGACTCGCAGCGCATGGGCATGGACGTGTTCCGGGAGATTCCGCAAGGCGCGCCGGTGATCGTCGCGGAGGCCGTCTGGCAATACAGTCATCATGTCCTGGCGGGGCTGCGCGACCATCAAGGCCCCATCCTGACCGTCGCCAACTGGAGCGGCGAATGGCCCGGCCTGGTGGGCCTGCTGAACCTGAATGGCAGCCTGACCAAAGCGGGTGTGACCTACAGCAGCCTCTGGAGCCGCGATTTCGAGGACGACGCCTTCACCGGGAAACTTCAGGAGTGGGTGCAGACGGGGCGGGTCACGCACGACCTCAGCCACGTTCAGCCGCTCGACGGAGGTGCGCTGAGCGCCGACAACAGGCAACTCGGCCAGCAACTCGCCCACGACCTGCGGCGCGACAAGGCCATCCTGGGGGTCTTCGACGAGGGCTGCATGGGCATGTACAACGCCATCATCGACGACGAGATGCTGAATCCGCTGGGGGTGTACAAGGAGCGCCTCAGCCAGTCCGCCCTGTACGCCGAGATGCGGCGGGTGGCCGATCAGGAAGCCGAACGCGCGCTGGCGTGGCTGCTTGAGCGCGGCATGACCTTCGACTGGGGGACGGACCCGGCCACCCAGCTCACCCGTGAGCAGACCCTGGAGCAACTGAAGATGTATATCGCCGCCGTGCGGATCGCCCACCGCTTCGGCTGCGACGCCGTCGGTATCCAGTACCAGCAGGGCCTCAAGGACCTGGTGGCCGCCAGCGATCTGGCGGAAGGCCTGCTGAACAACCCCGACCGGCCCCCGGTCTACCACGCGGACACCGGCGAGGAGCTGTACGCCGGGCAAGCCCTCCCCCACTTCAACGAGGTGGACGAGGGGGCGGCGCTGGACGCCCTGGTCACCCACCGCGTCTGGCAGGCGCTGAACCTGGACCCCTCCACCACCCTGCACGACCTGCGCTGGGGCGAAGACTTCGGGGACCAGTTCGTATGGCTCTTCATGATCTCCGGCGCGGCCCCCGCCTCGCACTTCGCGCAGGGCTACGCGGACGCGACCAGCGAGCGCCAGCCGCCGATGTTCTTCGCGCAGGGCGGCGGCACCCTGAAGGGGGTCGGCAAGCCGGGCGAGATCGTGTGGTCGCGGGTGTATATCGAAGGCGGCGCCTTGCAGGTGGACCTGGGGCTGGGCCGCGCGGTCGAGTTGCCGGAAGAGGAAGTGCGGCGGCGCTGGTCGCTGACCAATCCCCAGTGGCCGATGATGAACGCCGTGCTGGACGGCGTGACCCGCGATCAGATGATGGCGAAGCACCAGGCCAACCATATCCAGGTCGCCTATGCCCCTGACCGGGCGGCGGCGCAGCGGGCGCTGGAGGTGAAAGCGGCTTTCTTCGACGCCCTGGGCATGCGGGTCAACCTGTGCGGCGTCGGGACGGAGACTGCGCCGCAGGACGAACCCCAACCGGTCAGTATCACCACTGCCCACGCTTGAGGCACGACCCACGCCGCACAGGCGTGAGGTGGAGAGGAGCAGGGATGCCAAGGAACTTCCTTATCCTGCTGGTGGTCGGCGCGGCGCTCGGCGGCTGCGCGGCCCCCACGGGTCAAACGCCCAAAGGTGTCCTCCATGCCCAGGGCAGCCCGGCGGCCAGCACCTGGATCGGCACGGCGTTCGTGGAATCCGCCCACTCGGCCAGCAGCGCCAGCGACGGCGACCTGTGGCCCTCGTGCTGGTCGGACGACGGGAACCTGTATGCCGCCAACGGTGACGGCAAGGGCTTCGGCAGCACGGCCAGCGACATCGTGCTCAGCCGCGTCACGGGCACCCCACCCAACCTGAGCGGGACGGCCCTTGCCAGCGGCAACGCGCTGGGGCAGGTCTGGGGGGGCAGCAGTTACAACCGCAAGCCCACCGGGATGGCCTGCGCGGGAGGGAAGCTCTTCCTGGCGGTGCAGGACCTGAACCTCGATTTCAACGACGCCCCCAACGCCACCGTCGCGCAGTCGAACGATCACGGCCTCACCTGGACCTGGAACCGCAGCGCGCCGATGTTCAGCGGCGGCAAGTTCACCACCGTCATGTTCCTCGACTACGGGCAGAACAACGTCAACTCGCCCGACGGGTACGTGTATGCTTACGGGCTGGACGGCAACTGGCGCGATTCCTTCAATGACCGGGTGCCCGACCCGGTGGACCTGTACCTGGCGCGTGTGCCCGCCACGCAGGTGCTGACCCGCAGCGCCTGGCAGTTCTATGCCGGGCAGAGCGGCGGCGCGCCCGTCTGGACTCCCGACATCAATGCCCGCGTGAGCGTGCTGCATGACGACCGGCGCATCTACCCGGCCCTCTATTCCGGCAACGCCCACAACCTCAGCGTCATCAGCCAGGGCGGTGTGGTGTTCGACAAGCCGCTGAACCGCTACCTCTACACCTCCTGGACCGAGTACACCTTCGAGTTCTACGAGTCGCCCACGCCCTGGGGACCCTGGACGCTCTTCATGACCAGGGACTTCGGGGGCTACCCCTGGACCCAGACCAAGCACGGCGGCTACGCCACCACCGTCCCGTCCAAGTTCATCAGCGCGGACGGCAAGAGTCTGTGGCTCCAGTCCAACGTGTGTTCCTGCGGGGGCGGCGGAACCTCCGTCTACGACTACTCGTTGCGGCGTTTCTTTGTGGAACCTGCCAAAGGCGGGACCGCCAGCAATCCCCGCGACGACGCCCTGAACCTGGCGATGAATGGCGCGGGCACCCGGCCCGTCGAGCGGGTGGCCCATTTCGGGAACGTGGCCTTTTACAACGACGGCGTGCTGAATCAGAGCGAGGACGACTGGAACGACGAGAACAAGACCCAGAGCTGGTGGGGCTACGTCTGGCCGCAGCCCTACACCGTCAGCGAGGTACGCTACACGACCGGCCAGATGTTCAGCGACGGCGGCTGGTTCTCGGGCAATCTGGGAGTGCAGGTGCGCCAGAACGGCGTGTGGGTGAACGCTGCGGGAGTAAGTATCACGCCGCCCTATCCCTACAGCGGCGCGGCGGGTCCCAATAAGACGTATACCCTGCGCTTCACGCCGGTGAGCGCCGACGGGGTGCGGATCATCGGGACGCCCGGGGGCAGCCGGACCTTCACCTCCATCGCGGAACTGGGCGTCTATCACCGCGCGGTGGCCGACCAGGGCTTTGAAGAACAGACCGGTTCCGCCCTCGGCGCGCCCTGGGGCAGCGAGGGGAGCGGCAGCAAGGGCGTGGACCGGGGCGCGGGCTTCGCCCACAGCGGGGCCAACAACGCCTGGATTCACACCAGCAGCGCGGACTGGAACGCGATCACCCAGGTGATCCCCGTCACGCCGGGCACCAACTACCGCCTGACCGGCTGGGTGCAGACCTCGGCCAATCTGACGGGGGGGTACTTCGGGGTACGGGCAGGTACGGGCAGCACGCCTCTGGCCGAAACCAGTTTCGCGGGACTGCCGGGCTACACGCTCCTCACCGTCGATTTCAATTCGGGGACGAACAGCACCCTGACCGTCTTCGGCGGCTTCCACGGTGCGGGCGCGGACACCTGGCTTCGGCTCGACGACGTGCGGATCGCCACACGCTGAGCGGGCCTCCAGAAAGGGACCATGAGACAACGAGCCATGCGAGCGGATCACCCATGAGCCAGCTGTTGCTGGGAATCGATATCGGCACCGGCAGCAGCAAGGGCGTGCTGGTGCGCCCCGACGGGACCATCGTGCGGTCGCACAGCGTGCCCCACGACATCAGCGTGCCCCGGCCCGGCTTCGTGGAGCAGGACGCCGACACGGTGTGGTGGGTGGATGTGGTGACCCTCTGCCGCGCCCTGCTCTCGGGTGAGTACAGCGGGGCCGATGTGGCGGGCGTGGCGATCAGCGCCATCGGGCCGTGCCTGCTGCCGCTGGACGAGGAAGGCCGCCCGCTGCGCCCCGGCATCCTGTACGGCGTGGATACCCGGGGCACCCCCGAGATTCCCGCTCTGGAAGCCGAGTTTGGCGCTGAAAATATCCTGGCCCATTCGGGGATGGCCCTGACCAGCCAGGCCATCGGCCCCAAGGTGCGCTGGCTGCAACGTCACGAACCCCAGGTCTGGGCGCGGACCCGCATGCTGGCCACCGCCAGCAGCTACGTGACCTACCGCCTGACCGGGCGGCACGTCATGGACCGCCACACCGCCAGCCATTACATGCCCATGTACGACCCAGCCACCGGAGACTGGAACGCCGACTACAGCGAGCGCATGGGCGTGGCCGGGCGGCTGCCCGAGCTGGGCTGGAGCGACGAGCGGGCCGGAGAGGTCACGCCGGGGGCGGCGGCCCTGACCGGACTGAGGCCGGGCACGCCGGTGGCGGTGGGTGCCGTGGACGCACTGAGCGAGGCCATCAGCGTGGGCGCGGTGCAGCCCGGCGACCTGATGATCATGTACGGCTCCACCACCTTCTTCATCCTGGTGCAGGAGCAACCTACCCCCGACCCGCGCGTGTGGACGGTGGCGGGCGCCTTCGCGGGCCAGTTCAACCTGGCGGCGGGGATGAGTACCACCGGCAGCCTGACGAAGTGGTTTGCGGAAGAGCTGGCCCGCGAGCTGCCAGGGGGCGAAGCCTACGCCGAATTGTTCGCGGCGGCGGGGCGGGTGCCGCCGGGCGCGCGTGGCCTGGTGGTGCTGCCCTATTTCAGCGGCGAGCGCACGCCCATCAACGACCCGCAGGCGAAAGGCGTGCTCGCGGGCCTGACCCTGGCCCACACCCGGGGCGACCTGTTCCGGGCCACCCTGGAGGGCGTGGCCTGCGGCATCCGGCACAACCTTGAAACGTTCGCCGCGCTGGGCACGCCCATCCGGCGGGCGGTGGCCGTGGGCGGGGGCACGCAGGGCAACCTGTGGCCGCAGATCGTCTCGGACGTGGCGGGGACACCCCAGGTGTTGCCCCGGGTGACCATCGGGGCGAGCTACGGCGACGCCTTCCTGGCCGGACTGGTCGCCGGACAGGTGCGCCGCGAGGACCTGGACGCCTGGGTGGGGCAGACCGAAACCATTGAGCCCGACCCGGACGTGAAGCCCACCTACGACCACCTGTACGCCCTCTACCGCGAGCTGTACGAGAACACGAAGGACGTGGTGCATAGGCTCCACCCCGGATAAGAGCCTCTCTGGAAAGGGGCAGGTGACGGGTGGGCCTGTCCCGGTTGTGGCAACGCCCGGTGTACGGCTGGCTGGGGCCTGGTGTCAGGGTCGCTGCCGTGAGGCGCCATGATCAGGAGACAGCGGCCAGATGGTTCATCACCTCGACCAGCACCCGGGCACCTCGCACAATTTGCGCAGGCTCCAGCCCGCCGTAGCCCAGGAGCAGCCCGCCCGGTGCCGTGTCCGAGACATAGAACGGCGAGAGCACACTGACGCGCACGCCCCGCTCTTCTGCCCGGTGCACCACTTCCGCCGCATCCAGGCGCTCGTCCAGCTCCAGGTGGACGTGAAAGCCCGCCTCCAGGCCACCCACCCGCGCCACGGACCTCGCCCCGGCCAACTCACGCACCAGCAGTTCTCGCTTGCGGGCATACACCCGCCGCATTCGCCCCAGGTGCCGCTCCAGGTCGCCTGATCGGAGGAAGAACGCCAGTGCCCGCTGCACCGGCCA
This sequence comes from Deinococcus metallilatus, assembly GCF_004758605.1. Taxonomy (NCBI): domain Bacteria; kingdom Thermotogati; phylum Deinococcota; class Deinococci; order Deinococcales; family Deinococcaceae; genus Deinococcus; species Deinococcus metallilatus. The sequence continues at coordinate 176,792 of NZ_CP038510.1, read as the reverse complement.
GGACGTGTGGTAGTCCGCGATGGTCTTCAGACCAATCAACCGCTCGCGCAGCACCGGCGGCCCCACGATGTACCCCACCCGGAGGGCCGGGGACAGCACCTTGGAGAAGGTGCCCAGATACACTACGCGGTCCGGTTCGAGCGAAGCCAGGGCCGGAAGCGGCGCAGCGTCATACCGGAACTCACCATCGTAATCATCCTCCACGATCAGGCTGTCCTGCGCCCGTGCCCAGGCCAGCAGGGCGTGGCGGCGGGGGAGCGAGAGGCGGCTGCCCAGCGGGAACTGGTGTGAGGGGGTCGTGTAGACCAGGGGCGGCGCGCCCTCGCCCACCGGCAATTCAGCGACCCGCAGCCCGTCTTCATCAACAGGGACCGGTAGAATTTGCGCTCCCCGCTCGCGGAGCACCTGACGGGCGAGGCGGTACCCCGGCTCCTCGAAGGCGGCCACATCTCCCGGGGCGAGCACGGCCCGCGCGACCAGGTGCAGGCCCTGAATGGTCCCGCTGGTCACGACCACATCATCCGGGCTGCACACCACGCCTCGCGAGCGCCGCAAGTACGCTGCGACCTCGGCGCGTAACTCGGGGTCTCCCGCCGCCTCCGCGTAAGCACCTGGCAGCGTGTCCTCTGCGACCCGGCGCCAGGCTCGCTTCCACGCCGCGTCCGAAAGGGGCGCGACGGCAGGCTGCCCCACCCGGAAGTCGATCACGTCCTCGTCAGCTCTGGACGGGGCCACGTCGGGGGTCACGGGTACACCGCGCAGCCAACGGGGCCGTTCTTCCATCAGCGGCGCACCCGAGGGGACTGGCGGTGTCAGGGGCAATTCGGTGCTGACATACGTGCCCGCGCCGACGCGGCCGACCAGATACCCCGCCGCCAGCAGATCGTCGTACGCCGTGACCACGGCCCCACGGCTGATTCCGAGCACCCGGGCGAGAGTGCGGGTGCTGGGCAGCCGCGTGCCAGGCTGCAACTGACCCTTCTGGATCGCCGCACGCAGTTGCGTACTCACCTGCTGCGCCACGGATAGAGGACTGGCCCGCTCTACATGCAGCGGCAGGTCCACGGTCACGTCCGGTTGGCGAGTCGGCAAATGGTCCGTCATTTTTCTCCCGAAATGGTACTTCCTGCCGGGCCATTTCCCCTTCAGGATGAACCCGTATGACCCCAAGCATTCACCCTGCCACCGAGCAGGACATCCCGCAACTGTTGCCCCTGATGCGTGCCCTGGCGGAATTCGAGGACTACCTCGACGTGTTCGCCGTGAACGAGGACATCCTGCGTGAGCAGGGCTTCCGCAAGAACCCCCCGGACTTCCATGCCCTCGTCGCCGATGAGGACGGAACCCTGGTAGGGATGTTGGTGTACTACCTCGTCCCCTTCACCGCGACGGCCAGACCGACGCTGTACGTCAAGGAGCTGTACGTGGCCGAGGAGGCGCGTGGGCAGCACATCGGGGAACACCTCATGCGCGCAGCGGCGCGCGAAGCCACGACGCGGGGCTGCGGTGCCCTCCGCTGGACGGTCGCCAACTGGAACACGTCTGGGCAGCGCTTTTACGAGCGGCTGGGGGCACGGGCAAACCCCGTGTGGACCGACTATGGCCTGAGTGGTCCTGCCTTGACTGCCCTGGCCGAAATCACCGTCTGAACACGTTCAGGAGTCCCTATGACCGACACCACTCCACGAGGACAGCTCAAGCGGCAGGACAAAGCCATGCCCCGGGAAGAAGCTGAGGCGTTCCTCACCACCGCCTTCTGTGGGCGCACTGGCACCCTCGGCCCGGACGGCTACCCGTACGTCGTGCCCAACCTCTTCACCTGGCAGGACGGGCAGGTGTACCTCCACACCGCGCGCTATGAGGGGCATTTCCTGACCAACGTGCGCTTCCACGACCGGGTCAGCTTTGAGGTGGACGAACCCGGCGAGATCTTCCCCTACGGTCACGTGGAGTGCGACACGTCGGTGTCGTACCGCTCGGTGATCGTCTTCGGGCGCATCCGCATCGTGGAGGACACCAACGAGAAGCTGCGCTTCTACCGCGCTTTTATGGACAAGTACGCGCCCGAGGATTCCTGGGGCCGGGAGAAGAACTCGCTGCCGCGTGTGGGCGGCACCATCGTGTACGCCATCACGCCGGAAACCCTCACCGGCAAAGAGGGACGACTGCCCGGGGTGAGCGAACGCTGGCCAGCCAGGAACGACACCGCCTCACCCGGCTGGCAAAAACGGAAATGACCCTGCTCCCTTCCGCCTTTTCTGGAGAAATTCTCTTGAACGATCTGCTTCAAATCAGCCCGGCTGTGGCTGAACGCTTCCCGACCTACCACGGACTCGTCCTCTTCGCTTCCGGCCTCAAGAACGGTCCCAGTGACAAACGCAGCCAGACCCTGCTGCGGGAGGCCGAAGAGCACGCCCGCCGAATGTTCGTCGCCACGCCTCCTGCCGAGCACCCGCACCTCGCCGCCTGGCGGGAAGCGTTCCGCGCCTTTGGCGTCAAGCCCCAGCGCATGATGAATTCCGCCGAGGCTCTGATCACACGGGTGATCAAAGGTGGGGAACTGCCTGCTATCAACCGTCTGACAGACGCCTACAACGCGGTCAGCGTACGCTTCGTGGTGCCCTGCGGCGGCGAGGATCTGGCCCAGGTGGTGGGACCGGTGACCTTGAAGTTTGCGGACGGCACGGAGCCCTTCGAGACGACCAAGGACGGCGCGCCCTTCATCGACCAGCCCGTGCCGGGTGAGGTGGTCTGGGCCGACGAAGCGGGCGTGACGTGCCGAGCGTGGAACTGGCGGCAGGGCACACGGACCCGGCTGACGGAAGACACGACGGAGGCGTACTTCCTGTTCGACGCCCGCTCGCCCATGACCTCCGGGAACCTGGAGCAGGCGGGCGACGCGCTGGAGACGCTGCTGGGGGAACTTTCGCCCGGCTGCCGAATTGAGCGTGTGCGCCTGGGGCCAGTCGGGTGAGCGACCTGGGCACCGTGCTGGCGGCGGGGCTGGGCGCGGCTGCCGCCTTCGGGGCAGGGGACTTCAGCGGCGGCCTCGCCACGAAACGTGACCCGGTGGTGCGCGTCGTGGCGCTGGCGCACCTGCTCTCCCTCGCCCTGTTCGTGGTGCTGGCCCTCGTAACGGGCGAGGCCGCGCCCAGACCAGTGGACCTCGCCTGGGGCGCCCTCGCCGGGGTAGGCGGTGTGATCGGCCTCGCCTCCCTCTACCGGGGGCTGGCCCTGGGACCGATGGGTACGGTGGCCGCCACGAGTGCCGTGCTCGCGGCGGCCCTGCCGGTGCTGGTGAGCGTGCTGCTCGGTGGGTCTCTGGGGGCGGGGCAACTGCTTGGGATGATCCTGGCCCTCGCGGGCGTCATACTGCTCAGTCGGGTTCCGGCCGAAGGACGGGGTGGGCTGGGACTGGCGGTGCTCGCGGGGCTGGGCTTCGGGGCGTTCTTCGTGTTCCTGGGGCAGACGCAGGCGGGGTCAGTGTTCTGGCCGCTGGTGATGGCCCGGCTCGTCTCGGCGGGGGTGATGCTGCCCCTCGCCGTAGGGGGACCGGGCTTGCGTCCCCAGAGTGCGCGACCCATCATGCTGTCCTCGCTGCTCGACGCGCTGGGGAACGTGCTGTTCGTGGTCGCGGCGCAAACAGGGCGGTTGGCAGAGGCGAGCGTGCTGTCGAACGTGTACCCGGCGTTCACCGTGCTGCTGGCCCTGGTGCTGCTCCGTGAGCGGCTGCGTGTGGACCAGTGGTGGGGGCTCGCGGCCACCCTCCTGGCCGTCCCGCTGATCGCCGCGCGGCTTTAGGGGCGGCCAAGTCGGGAGAAGTGCCGAATATCAGATTGGACATGGCATTAGTGGAGTGATTCAGAAGAAGCTTGGGAGTTTTGGGGGGCGGATGGGGCCGGGAGGTACCGCTTACAGAAACGCTTGATGTTGTCCAGAATGTCGTCGGCCGACCTCGTCCAAACGAACGGGGCTGGTGTTTCGTTGGTCTGGGCGATGAACGCTTGGATGGCCTGTTCCAGCTCATCCTTCGACTTGAAATTTCCGCGCTTCAATCGCCTGCGGCTCAGCAGCGCGAACCACGACTCCACAAGATTCAGCCACGATCCGCCCGTAGGTGTGAAGTGAAAGTGGAAGCGAGGATGAGCCAGGACCCAGTCCTGCACCACCTTGGTCTTGTGCGTGATGTAGTTATCGAGAATAACGTGCACCTCAAGTTCCGCAGGAACTTGAGCATGGACGATAACCAGGAAGTCTTTGAATTCGACGGCTCGATGTCGCGGGTAACACCGGCCAATGAGGTTGCCCACTCTGGCGTCAAGAGCAGCAATCAGCGTGGTGGTGCCGTGACGGACGTACTCGTGCCCCGTTCGTTCCTCCTGTCCGGGGAGCATGGGGAAGGTCGCACTCCCGCGTTCCAACGCCTGAATCTGAGGCTTCTCGTCCACGCACAGCACCAGCGCCCGGTCTGGTGGCGCGAGATACAGCCCCACGATGTCGCGCACCTTCTCGATCAGCAGGGGGTCTGTGGAGAGCTTGAACGACGAGATCAGGTGGGGCCGTAAGCCAAACGCACGCCAGATGCGGTGCACCGCACTCTGGGTCATCCCACTGGTCTGGGCCATGCTGCGGGTACTCCAGTGCGTGGCGTCGGCAGGAAGGGTATCGAGGGTCAGACGAACGACCCGTTCCACGTCGGCCTCCTGAATGGTCCTGGGCGCGCCGCTCTTCGGCGCGTCACTCAACCCGGCCACCCGCTCGGCAGCAAAACGTCGGCGCCAGGTGCCTACGGTGTCGTCGCTGAGCCCAACCTGCGCCGCAATCTGGCTCAGCGTCGCCGTGGGTTGATCGGCGCTGAGCAGGATAATCTTGGCCCGCGTCGCCAGACCCCGCGGGGTCTGGCGACGACGCACCAGCGCGCTCAGCAACTGACGTTCCTCGGCAGTCAGAACGGGAACAGGGGATGAGGGGCCACGGTGCATCGTCCACCTCCCATACCAGCGTACCCCTCTATCTCCCAACGTTCCTCTGAATCACTCCACTAAGTACAACTACGGAAGTTGTGCGGGATGGGAGCCAATAATGGACCGAACGCCGCCGGGCCTGAGGTTGTAGCGGTCAAAGAAGGCGTGTGAGGCCACCAGCAGGGCCTCGACGTTCTCGAACAACTCGCAGTGGGTGACTTCCCGGCGGAAGTGCCGCCACAACATCTCGATGGGGTTGAGCCAGGGGCTATAGGTGGGCAAGTACAGCAACACCAGGCGACCAGCCGCACCTCGGACCACGGCCTCGATTTCCTCGTCCTGGTGGGTACTGGCGTTGTCCCAGGCAACGTAAATCCGTTCGTGGGGATGCTTCTCCAGCAGTTGCTGGAGAAGCTCGGCCACCTCCTGGCGGCGTTTTCGCGTGCGGGTCAACACGACCGTCTCCCCGGTGTGGTAGTTCACGGCACCAATTCCATACCGGCGCACTGGCTGCGCCGGTGTCGGGACCATCACCTGCTGACCCACCGGGCTCCACATCGCCCGTAAGGTTGGCAACCAACTGATGTTGAACTCGTCAGCGTAGTAAAAGACCTCCCCGGGCTTCACCTGGTCACGGGCTTCCTCGACCGCTTTTTTTTCACGGCGTACTCGGGGTCCGGGCTGGTGATGGTGTGCTATGGCCGGTTGAAGTGAATTCCCCCCTGATGCAGCAAGCGGTAGACGCTCACCGCACTCAGCCGGATTCCGGTCAACTCCGCCAAATAGTCGGCCAAGCGCCAGCCCGTCCATAGCGAGAAGGGCAGGTCCAGGGCACGTGACCGCTGCCGGGCCACGCTGATCAGCTTCTCGCGGTACTCCGGTGTGACTTTGGGTGGTGCACCGGACCGCGGCGCGTCTGCCAAGCCCTGTATCCCCTCGGCAACGTAGCGGTGCAACCAGCGGCGGACCGTTTCCTCGTCGTACCGCACCAACACGGCGATCTCCGCGACCTTCCGCTGCTGTTCTGCCGAGAGCAGGACGATCAGGGCTCGAATGCGAAGATGGCCCTCCCCAGTGCGGTAGAGGTGCTCAAGTTCCTCAAGCTGCTCGGCAGATGGGGGCGGCAACCGAAAGGGTGCATATCGACCTCCTCGGTACGTCGATGACCCTACCCTACACCCCGCACAACTTCCGTAGTTGTACTTAGAGCCGGAGCAGGATGTAAGCCCCGTGGACACCGGCTAAGAACTGGTGTCCACGCTGGTCGGACCGCGTACCAAGAGCGCGGAAATCCTTGAGTCGGTCGATGCCACATCCCACAGCGTGACGGCCTTCGTGGGCTTGTGCATCCAGCCCGGCGAGCTATGGGCATGAAGCCTTGAACCGTGCTTTGCGCTGGGAGAAAGCGCGTTCCAGACCCATCTTCTCACCACCCCTTTTGCTGCCGCGGGACAGCGCAGTCCTCGACCAGTCAGGTACCGAGTATAAGGACCTTTGATAAATCTGATGAACACCCTTAGGAAGTTTCAAATATTAACGTCAGGACAGGTGAGTCGGATTTCATCTGAGAAGCACTGACAGGCTGCCCATAACTGTTTGAATTGCTACACGTAGGAGGGACATAACGATTCGGGCATACCGGGTCAACGTCGCGCCACAACGCCTGCTGCCTGCGCTGGTCAGCGAGAACTAGGGGTCATGAGGCCTGCATCTCCTCCTTCGCCAGCCTAGAACTCAGGTTCGTTCAGGAATGACCGACCACAGGGGGTGACCTTCCCATACCGGTTCGGGCGACCACACAGAAATCAGGGTGCGGTGCGAGACCAACGATGCGAGTTCCCCTCGTGCACGGGTGAGTCATCACAGAGGAGGCGGTATGGACGCGGGAAGCCCATTGGGAGGACCGGCCACGAGCGGGATTGCTGACGCGCTCAAGGGGACGCTTTCGCGGGGAGCAGGCAAGGCGAGTCAGGAGCAGCGCCGGGTCACCCTGATCCTCGGTGGGGTCTTACTGACGCTCGGCCTGCGGCGCATCTCGTTCGGCGGCGTGGCGCTGGCGCTCGCGGGCGGCGCCCTGCTGTACCGAGAACTGGCCAGGCGGTCCGGTCAAGCTGGGGCGGAAACCAACATGGCCGAGGTGGCGCGCTCCATCACCATCGGCAAGTCCGCCGACGAGCTGCACCGCTTCTGGCGCGAGGGGGGATACCTGCCCCGCGTCATGGGGCACTTCGCCGAGATCACCGAGACGGACATGGATCAGGCGCACTGGACGGTGCGCGTTCCCGGTGGGCGCAGCCTGTCCTGGGACACCCAGGTCGTGGAAAGCCGCCCCGGAGAACTGGTGCGCTGGCAGTCGCTGCCGGGCGCGGACCTGCCCAACTGGGGCGAGATGCGCCTGCGTCCCGCGCCGGGCGACCGCGGCACCGAGGTCACGTTGCGCCTGCACTTCCAGCCACCCGGCGGCACGCTCGGCGCAGCGGTGGCCAGGGCATTGAACGGTTTGGTGCCGAGCCTGCTGGTGGGAGACGCCCTGCGCCGCTTCAAGAGCCTGGCCGAGACGGGTGAGATTCCCACGCTGGACCGCAACCCCTCAGCCCGGGCGAGCACCGCCTGACTTTCGCCCCGCCGCGACGAGACCAAGGAGAACCCCCTATGCGAGCACTGTGCTGGGAAGGCGTGAACGACCTGCGCGTCCAGACCGTCCCCGACCCCGTCATCGTCAACCCGCACGACGTCATTTTGCGCATCACCATGTCCACCACCTGCGGCTCGGACCTGCACTTCATCGACGGGTACGTGCCGAGCATGTTGCCCGGCGACGTGATCGGCCACGAGTTCATGGGCGTCGTCGAGGACGTCGGACCCGAGGTGAAGAAAGTCAAGAAGGGCGACCGGGTGGTCGTGCCGTCCTTCGTCGCCTGCGGGGACTGCTGGTACTGCCAGCACGACCTGTACTCGCTGTGCGACAACACCAATCCCAACGCCGAGTTGCAGGCCCCGCTGCTCGGCTATCCAACGGGAGCGTGTTTCGGGTACACCCACGCTTTCGGGGGTTACGCCGGATCGCACGCGCAGTACATGCGGGTGCCGCACGCCGACGTGGGCTGCTTTCAGGTTCCCGAGGGGCTGCGCGACGAGCAGGTCCTGTTTTTATCCGACGCCGCCCCCACCGGCTACATGGGAGCCGACTTCTGTGACATCAAGCCGGGCGACATCGTGGCGGTGTGGGGCTGCGGCGGGGTGGGGCTGATGGCGCAGCAGAGCGCCTTTTTGCTCGGGGCCGAGCGGGTCATTGCCATCGACCGCTTCCCGGAGCGGTTGAAGATGGCGCGCGACCATATCGGCTCGGAAACCATCAATTACGTCGAAACGCCCGACGTGCTCGCCGTCCTCCACGAGATGACCGGGGGGCGCGGCCCCGACGCCTGCATCGACGCGGTGGGGATGGAGGCGTACGGCACCGGGCCTGGCTACCTGTACGACAAGGCCAAGCAGACGCTGCGCCTCGTGACCGACCGGGGGCAGGCGCTGAGGCAGGCCATCATGGCGGTCCGCAAGGGCGGCACACTTTCCATCCTGGGCGTGTACGGCGTGATGGACAAGTTCCCTATCGGGGTGCTCATGAACAAGGGCGTGACGGTACGCACCGCCCAGCAGCACGGCCAGCACTACCTGCCCAGACTGTTGGAGCACGCGGTGAAGGGCGAACTCGATCCTTCCTATCTCGCCACGCACCGCTTCTCGCTGGAGGACGGGCCGCGCGCGTACGCCATGTTCAAGAACAAGGAGGACGGCATCGTGCGCGCTGTCTTCACCCCCTGACGGTCGGCAAGAGGCTGAGAAAGGAGGGGGGACATGGTGACCCTGGGACTGCTCATCCGGCTGGAGGCCAAGCCTGGAAAAGAGGCGGACGTCGAGAACTTGCTGAAGGGAGGGCTGCCGCTGGTTCAGCAGGAACCGGCGACGACCGCCTGGTTCGGAATCCGCCTGGGACCTTCGACCTTCGGCATCTTCGACGTGTTTCCCGACGAGTCGGGCCGGGAAGCGCACCTGTCGGGCCGCGTCGCAGCGGCACTCAAGGAGAACGCCGAACTGTTCGCGCGGGCACCCGACATCGAGAAGATTGATGTCATGGCGGCCAAGCTCCCCGGTTAGAGGAGGCCCCGAAGAGGAACAGACGGGACAGCGAGCGGTCGGCAGCCTGTTCAACGGCACCAAAGGGACGTGTCCCCTGGAGCAGGAGGAACACCATGAAAGCAGTCGTCTACAACGGTCCCCGCGATGTGGCGGTGAAGAACGTCCCGGATGCTCAGATTCAGCGTCCCACCGACGTCCTGGTCAGGATCACCAGCACCAACATCTGCGGCAGCGACCTCCACATGTACGAGGGCCGCACCGATTTCGAGAAGGGCAGCATCTTCGGTCACGAGAACTTTGGCGAAGTGATCGAGGTCGGCGAGGCGGTCGACCGGGTGAAGGTCGGGGACCTGGTGGTCTTGCCCTTCAACATCGGCTGCGGCTTTTGCAAGAACTGCGAGAGGGGCCTGAGTGCCTTCTGCCTCACGACCGCCAACCCTGGCATGGCCGGTGCGGCCTACGGCTTTGCCGACATGGGGCCTTACCCGGGCGGGCAGGCCGAACTCCTGCGGGTGCCCTACGGGGACTACAACTGCCTGCTGCTCCCCCCGGACGCCCGGGAAAAGGAGGCCGACTACGTGATGCTGGCCGACATCTTCCCGACCGGCTGGCACGCGACCCGGCTGGCGGGGCTGTGCCCCGGCGAGTCGGTCGTGGTCTACGGCGCCGGTCCCGTGGGCCTGATGGCGGCCTACTCCGCCATGCTTCAGGGTGCCTGCATGGTGATGGTGGTGGACCACCACGCCGACCGGCTGCGGCTCGCCGAGAGCATCGGGGCCATCGCCATCGACGACTCACAGGTGAACCCGGTGGACCGGGTGATGGAACTGACCAACGGGATCGGGGCGGACCGGGGCTGCGAGTGCGTGGGGTATCAGTGCCACGACTATCACGGCAAGGAAATTCCCGGGTTGACCATGAACAACCTGGTGAAATCGGTGAAGTTCACCGGGGGGATCGGCGCGGTGGGTGTCTTCGAGCCGCTGGACCCGGGCGGGGCCACCCAGCTCGCCAAACACGGCGAGATTCCTTTCGACTGGGGAATGTTGTGGTTCCGGGGGCAGCATGTGGGCACCGGGCAGTGCAACGTCAAGGCGTACAACCGCCAGTTGCGCGACCTGATCGCGGTGGGCCGGGCCGAACCGTCCTTCATCGTCTCGCACAATCTGGCGCTGGACGAGGCGCCCGACGCCTACAAGAACTTCGACGAGCGCAACGACGGCTGGACCAAGGTGATCCTCCACCCCACCACCTGACTTCAGGCAGAACGTGGGGGCAGCAGAGGAGTTATGCTGCCCCCGCCTCCGATCACCTGTGTCTTCTCATCAGGAGAGCACCATGAACGATCAGGCGCAAAACCTGCCCACCGACGAACCCGTCGGAACGCTGGAGGTGGTGGCGACCTTTGGCGGTGCGATGCTCACGGGCGTGACGGTGTCCCACACGGGGCGCATCTTCATCAACTTTCCCAAGTGGGGCGACGACGTGCAATTCACGGTCGCCGAATTGCGGGACGGCCAACCGGTGGCCTACCCGGATCAGGCGACGAACGACACCCATCCGAATGATCCTGCCGCCGCCCTGGTGTCGGTGCAGAGTGTCGTGGTCGATCCGGCTGACCGGCTGTGGATTCTCGACACCGGCAGTCCGATGTTCCAGCCCACGCAGTACGGAGGGCCGAAGCTCCTCTGCGTGGACCTGGCGACGGATCAGGTGGTCCGGACGATCCTCTTTCCACAGGACGTGGCCCTGCCCACCTCGTACCTCAACGACGTGCGCTTCGACCTGAGGCGCGGTGAGGCGGGGATGGCCTTTATCACCGACTCGGCGCAACAGGGACCCAACGGCCTGATCGTGGTGGACCTCGACAGCGGTGAGAGCTGGCGGAAGTTGCATGACGATCCCTCCACCAAGGCGCAGGACCTGCAAGATTTCCTCCCCATCGTCGAGGGACGGCCTTTTCTGGAACGCAAGGACGGAGAGGTCAAGCAGGGTGCGGGGATGGGATCGGACGGCATCGCCATCTCGGCCGACGGCTCACGCCTGTACTACTGCCCGCTCGGCAGTCGGCGGCTTTATAGCGTGAGCACCGATGCCCTGGCGGACCGTTCTCTGGAGGACCAGGCGGTCGCCGCCGCCGTCCGGGACGAAGGGGATCGGGGCGGGGCCTCGGACGGGCTGGAGTCCGACGCGGACGGGTACATCTACTCCGGGAACTACGAACACAACGCCATCCTGCGGCGCAAGGAAGGGGGCGTGTGGGAGACCGTCGTTCACGACCCACGCCTGCTGTGGCCCGATACCATGTCCGTGGCGAATGATGGCTACCTCTACGTGACCGCCAATCAACTCCACCGTCAGGCGCGTTATCACGGCGGGCAGGACTTGCGCCGCAAGCCCTACAGCCTCTTCCGGATCAGGATTGACGCCCAGCCCGTCCTGTTACGGTGATGGACCAACGGTTGCGTCAGACGGAACTGCTGGTCTGCCGGGCCAGGGCGCGGTCCTCAGCGACGCGGGCACCCGCCTCCTGACGGGCAGCAGCAAGCAGCAGCGCTTCCCTGCTGCTGTGCCAGACCATCGTGATGGCGGACCACGCGGTCGATGCCCAGGAGCTGGCAAGCTGCACCAGCAACGGATCGAGTCCACCTCCACGTCCCTCTCGGAGAGCAGGCCGGTCGAGTGAGCTCACTGCCTCCCCCGGGGGCCGGGGAGGGAACCATGCCCGGTCCGGACCTGAACGACCTGCGCCCCGACCGGCCGAGGTGAGATGTGGACAGGATGCCAGGCAGCACCAACGAGTTGGGGGACGAGACGGCCTCGGGCACCTGGCGGAGTCCCGACCGGCCGCTCTTTGAACCCCCGCGCCTGCGGACCGGCGAGCAGGGGGAGCGCAAGACGACGTGGATGGAGCTGTTCTTCGACCTCGTCTTCGTGGTGGCGGTGGACCAGGTGGCGCGGCGGCTGGAAGGGGGCGTCACGGGAAGCGCCGTCCTGGGCTTCCTGGTCCTGGCGGTCCCGGTCTGGTGGGCCTGGGTCGGCTACGTCTACTACGTGGACCGCTTCGGCACCGATGACCTGAGTGACCGCCTGATCACGCTGGTCCAGATGGGGCTGGCGCTGACGCTCGCCCTGCGGGCACAGGACGCCCTGGGGCCGGGGGCTGCCGGGTTTGCGCTCGCCTACGGGGGGTTCCGGCTGATCCTGGCCCTCGGTTACGCCAACGCGGCGCGGGCGGCCCCCGAGGCGCGGGTGCCCGCCTCACGCTTCGCGCTGGGCTACGGCCTCGCGGCGCTGCTGTGGCTGGTCTCGGCGCTGGTGCCCGCGCCTGCCCGCTTCTGGCTGTGGGGCGTCGCCTTCCTGGTGGATGTCGGCACCCCGCTGGTGCTGGCGCGCTGGAACGTCCGCTTCCCACCCAACACCGGGCACCTGCAGGAGCGCTTCGGCAACTTCACGCTGATCGTCCTGGGCGAGAGCGCCGTGGGGGTGGTGGAGGGACTCCGCCAGCAGACCCAGGGACCGGCGGAGGGGGTCGCGGCCCTGGCGCTGCTGCTGGCCTTCGCGCTGTGGTGGGTGTACTTCGAGACGTCGGACGGTGCGGCGGTTCAGGCCGTCAGGGAGGGCCGCACCGCGCCCTACAACATCTGGCTGTACGCCCACCTGCCCTTCACGGTGGGCATCGGGGCCGGGGCGATGGGCGTCACGCACGCCATCCGCGAGGCCACGCAACCGGCCCTGCCCGACCCGTCGCGCTGGCTGCTGGCGGGGGCCACCGCGCTGTGCTTCGCGGCGCTCGCCGCCATCAACTGGGCTTACCTGGCCTCGGGCAGCCGCTGGGATGGCCCGCAGGTGGGCTGGAACCTCCTTGCGGCGGGGCTGGCGCTGGGAATCGGGGCCTTCGCGGGCGGCCTGCCCGCCCTCGGCGTGATGGGGCTGCTCACGGCGGCGAGCCTGCTGCCGGTCGGGTTGGATCTCGGGCGCCGCGCCCGTCGCCAGGGCGGATGAGGGCCACGGACCGGGGCTGAGCCGGTCCCCCGACCACGGACGAGCTGTCAGAGCAGGCCACCAGATTTGGGCGTGCAAGCGTCACTGCGACCGTTCGCTGAAGCATCCTTGGTGGGATCGCCAGCCCATCGTCGCAACGTGTGCCTCGACCTGATGCGGCCCTGGTCAGGGTGACGCGGGTGCGGCTGCCGGTCGTGTGGCTCTGGTTCAGGATCGTCGGGACGAGTCCTAAACCCCCGGGCCACCCACGGTGGTGGAGGGGAGACGGAGCGACCATTGGCCTGCCGATAGGGCAGGTCACCGTGGCTAAGGTTGCGCAAACGGGTGTTTGTGCAACCTTGACGTACGATCAGGGCCAACTCGTGTTGTGACCCCTATGGGCGAAATACCATGCCCGGATTGCCCCCATCCGGGGGGTCATGGCCTTCCCGCAGAACTTGCACTGCCACGTCTGCGCCAGGATGTCCTGCCGTGAACGCTTGGCGCGCAGGTAGGGCATGTCCAGGGTCCGCGGTTCATGCCCCTCCTTGATCAGCAGAGCAGAGATCATCGGGACACCAGAAGAATGTCGGGGATCGGCACAGCCAGACGATAAACACTGCTCGGCCTCCCCGCTGCCTCAAATGAAGAGTAAGGAAATCTTTCTTTCAAGCTTGTTTCGTTCGTTTCGCCCACTCGATAAGATCTGAACTGGAGGTGCCATGACGACGTCCTTTTTCCCCACACCTGCCGACACTCAGGCGGCCCAACAGCAACTGGAACGGTTCAACCGGCAACCTGACTTTCTTCTCCCGCGTCTCGCCGGGCTGATGACCGAACTCCTCTCGCAGCTCGCAGCTGGGAAAGCGGTGCAGATCACGGCTCTGGAATCTGAGATCACCACTCAGCAGGCCGCCGATCTTCTGAAGGTCAGTCGACCATACGTCGTCAAGTTGCTTGAGGCCGGGGAACTCCCGCACCGAAAAGTGGGGCCACGCCGCCGACTTCGTCTGGACGATGTCCTCGCGTATAAAGGGCGCCTGGACACCCAGCGGCTGGCAGCTTTACAGGTCCTCGCGGCTGACCTCCAGGAGATGGGACTGGATTGATACCAAGCGTGGCCCTGCTGGACGCGCGTGTCCCCCCTTCCCTGAGTCGGAAGCTGCTGATGCACTGCGCGACGGCTGTGATGTCCTGGTAAATCTGAAAAGCATTTTTCCGCTGAGGGGTGGAGGGGAAGTCCTCACACCAGATGAGCTGCTCTGTCACCTGCTGGACAGCGGCCCTATGGGGACGTGTGAAGCCCCCCAACAGCGACGTTGCAGTCTCCGCCGCCCGCCCTCTGGCCCAGCGCCACTGCTGGCCCGCTTTCAACGGATAGGCCTCAAGAAGTTGATCCCTTGTCCGTTGCAACCCCTTCCTTTCATTCTTTCTTGTAAGCTTTCTGTATGGCAGAAGTAATTTCGGTCCTTTCCCGTAAAGGGGGCGTCGGGAAGACCGTAACGGCGCTCTACACGGCCGCTCTCCTTAAGAGGCAGGAGCGTGACGTGGCGGTGCTCGATAAGGACCCTGAAGGCAGCGCTGGAGCCTGGGCAAGGGCGGCGGGTGACCTGCCCTTTCCCATCTATCCCGACGGGAAGGCAGCGCAGGCCATGAAGCATGACTGGGTGGTAGTGGATACCCCACCCAATGATCCGAGAGCGCTGGGAGACGCCGCCCGCATCGCCAGACGTGTGATCGTCGTGGCCAAGTGCAATGCCCTGGAAGCAGACCGCCTGATTCCTACTCTTGACGCCCTGGCGGCCTCCGGCTTCAGCGGACCTTGGGGCATCTTGCTGACCCAGGCGCGCGGGGGGCTGGGCCGGGAGATGCAACTTGCGTTGGAAGAAGAGGAGCTGCCGGTGTACGGCGTCATCCCGCACCTCGTGAAGTACGAGCAGGCCTTCGGCACCTTGCCGGAGGACCTCTCCGAGTACCGTGTGGCCCTCGCGGAGGTGCTCAGGTGACCGGTCGCAAGAAAGGCGTGAGTATCGGCGCGGCTATGAAGCGACGGATGAACGCCGAGGGGCACCTCCCCGTGGACAGCGAATCGGAGGCCGCACCGGTCCGGGAGGCCGACACTCCGGTGCTTCCGGAGATCACCAAGGCCCCGGAGGAGGACCCGCTGGAATCATTCAACACGCGCTTGCCGCGCAGTTTGCAACGGCGTCTGAAGATCCATGTAGCTCTGGAAGGGAAGAAGATCCAAGACGTCCTCTCCATCGCGCTGGACGAGTATCTAAAAAAGCATAACCACTGACTTTCTTTCTACATGGAGTAGACGCTGCGACAGCGGAAGAGGTATGCCAGAGTCAGGTGCAAGGTGACGGGGAAGATGGTGTTGAGGTTGCCCCCTTGGTCGGTCCGGCCCGTCCGATTTCTTCTTCGTCATGCCCCATAACCTGTCCGACCTTCCTTTGGCCTGAACGTGGACCGGGAGTCAAGGACACGCCGCGGCAGTCTGGGCACCGATTCCAACAAGCGGGTCCCCCTCGTTCATGGCGAGGCTGGACACGCAGAACAACACCACCCCACTGGCGGGTGCGGGGTACGTCTCCAGTTCCCGACCCAGCAAATCACGCAGAATGCCCACCGTCTCGCCCCGCCCGACCTGCTGCCCCGCCCGGACAGCTGGGGACCACAGGCCAGAGGCAGAAGCCCGCAACCAAGCGAAGGTGTCATACTCCGCGACCGCCTGGCGTTCAGGCGACGTTTCGCCGAGCATTCCCAGGTGCGCCATCACGCGCCGCCCGCCGTCCACCAGAAGCTGTACGTCGCGCGCCTCCCACTGGCCCTGCCCACCCGCTTCGGCGATGATGGCGGGAACCCCATGCGTGCGGCTCACCTCGTAAGACATGCCGGAACTGTCACTCGCCACCAGATGCGGCAGGCCGAAGGCGAGGGCGAGCTGACGGGACGGCTCGTGCCCCCGCGCGTAGATGCTGAAGGGTTCGAGGGCTTCGACCAGATCACCGCCGTGCAGGTCAAGGTAGGCGTCGGCGTGAGTGAGGTACGTTTCGTGCAGCCAGTACGCCAGCCGTTCGGCGTAGGTGCCGCCCTGCCGTCCGGGGAACATGCGGTTGAGGTTCCTGCCGTCGATCGGGTTCACATAGATGCTGCGCTGGTAGAACGCATTGGGATTCACGATGGGCAACACGACCAGCGTACCGCGCAGTTCTTCCGCACGGGTACCTGCGAGGCGGTAGGCCGCTTCGATGCTCGCGTACTCGGCGCCGTGGACGCCTGCCGTCACCAGCAGGGTAAGGCCGTCCTCCCGTCCCCGGACGACGATGGCGGGGAGGGCCGTGGTGGGGGTGAGCGGCACGTCGAGCAGGACGCGGCGGGCCGTGCCGGGTTCGGTGCTTTGAATCAGGTCTTGCATGGCTTCACCTGGAAGGTCAGATCGCTGCCGGTTCCTCAAGATGCGCCAGATGGGCGAAGTAGCGTGCCCAGGCGCGTGTCCCCTCGCCGAAGCGTGGGAGCCGGAAAAACTCGTTGGGGGCGTGGATGTTCTCGTCCCCCACCGCGAAGGAGAAGAACACCGTGTCCATCCCCAGCGCCTCGTGGAATGTCTCGCAGATGGGAATGCTGCCGCCCATCCCCACGGTGAGGGGTTCGGTGCCGTACACGTCGCGCTGCGCGGCGCGCGCCACGCGCAGGCCCAGGTGGTCGTCGGGAATGCGGTAGGCGGGAGCGCCGTGATCCGAGAGGTGCAGGTCGAGCGTCACGCCGGGCGGACAGTGAGTATGCAGGTGGGCGGCGACCTTGTCCCGCACGGCCTGTGGGTCCTGCCCGGGCACCAGACGGCAGGTGATCTTCGCGTGCGCCTCGCTGGGGAGGACGGTCTTGCTGCCCTCCCCCGTGTAGCCGCCCCACAGGCCATTGACCTCCAGGGTGGGCCGCCGCCACTGGCGTTCCAGGGTGGTGTATCCCGGCTCGCCGAAGGGGCCGGGACTGCCGACCTCGCGCAGATAGGCTTCCTCGTCGAAGGGGAGCGCCGCGTAGTCTGCCCGTTCCTTCGGACTGGGGTCGGCCACGCCGTCGTAGAAACCCGCCACCGCCACGCGCCCGTCCGGGTCGTGCAGGGAGGCGATCAGCGCGGAGACCGCGTGCAGGGGGTTCTGGACTGCGCCCCCGTGCCGCCCGGAGTGCAGGTCCTTGGCGGGGCCGCGCAGCGTGAATTCCAGCCCGCACAGGCCGCGTGCACTGACCGTGAGCGTGGGAATGTCCGCCCGCCACATGCCCCCGTCCGCCGACACCACGAAATCGGCCCGCAGTGCGTCCGCGTGCGCCCGCACGAAGGGCGCGAGGCTGGGGCTGCCGATCTCCTCCTCGCCCTCGAACAGGAACTTCACGTTGACGGGCAGGGTCCCCTGCGCCGCGAAATACGCCTCGACCACCTTGATCGGGATCAGCAGGGGGGCCTTGTCGTCCGACACGCCGCGCCCGTACAGGCGTCCGTCCCGTTCGCTCAGCTCGAAGGGGGGAGAATCCCAGCGGTCGAGGGGATCGGGGGGCTGCACGTCGTAGTGGCCGTAGATCAGGATGGTGGGCGCGCCGGGGGCACCGGTCCACTCCGCCGTCACCACCGGATGCCCGGCGGTGTCGTGGACACGGACATCCAGCGGACCAGCGGCGCGGAGTTGCGCGGCGACCCATTCCGCAGCGCGGCGGACATCAGGCGCGTGCCGCGAGTCGGTGCTGACGCTGGGCAGCGCCACGAACTCGCGCAACTCCTCCAGGTGGCGTGCCTCGTGTTGCCGCAAGTAGGCCTCGACCGCTTCCGTCATCACTTCCCCCCGTCGACGCTGAGGACCTGGCCGGTGATCCAGCCCGCGTACTCCGACGCGAAGAACAGGACAGCGGAGGCGATGTCCTCGGGCGTGCCCAGCTTCTTGAGGGCGATCCCCTCCACCAGCTTCCGCTGCCCCGCCTCGCCGTAACTCTCCCACTGCCGCTCGGTGGTGGGATTGCTCCGCACGAAGCCCGGCGCCACGTTGTTCACCGTGATGCCGAAAGGGCCGAGTTCGTGCGCGAGCTGCCGCGTCAGGCCGATCTGCGCGGCCTTCGCGCTCGCGTAGGCCTGGATGCCGGTCAGGCTCACGCCCAGCCCCGCCCCGCTGGAGATGTTGACGATGCGCCCGGAGTGCCGCGCCTTCATCAACGGGGCCACCGCCTGCGCGAAGTAGAACGCACCGTCCACGTTCACGCCGAAGATCGCGTGCCAGTCCTCCTCACTGATCTCTTCGAGCGGGCGGCCCACCTGGCCCAGCACGCCGCCCGCGTTGTTCACCAGCACGTCCACCCGCTCTCCCCCACTCGCCTCCTGCACGAAGGCCTGGATCTGCTCACGGTCGGTCACGTCCACCACGCGGACGTTCAGCGCCGTGCCCTGTTCGCGGGCCTGTTGTTCGGTCAGGGCGAGGCCGTCTCGGTTCACGTCGCAGGCCCAGACGTTCGCGCCGCGTTCGGCAAAGGCGAGGGAGATCGCGCGCCCGAAGCCGTGGGCCGCCCCCGTCACGATCACCGTCTGCCCATCGAAACGGATGTTCACGCCCGGCTCCCCGCCGCCTCGGCGGTTTCGCGCAGCAGGTCCAAGTTTTCGAGGCCCAGGGACCGCCGCCCCGCCTCCAGGTCCCGAACGATCGCCACCAGGCGCGCGGTGATGGGCGTCGGTACCCCCACCTCGCGCCCGGCCCGGACGATACTCTCCTCCTGCACGACCTCGGTGGGCCGCCGCCGGACCGCCAGGTCACGCCAGATACCGCTGTGGGTCTTGGCCGAGCGGCGGTTGAAAGCGACCAGATCGTCCAGGGACCGCGCGGCCTGCTCGTCGCTGGCCCCCGGCAGGAACGCCGCCGGGTCGAAGCCGTCGAACGCCTCGGGCCGGATACCCTGCGCGGCGGCCACCCGCAGCACCTCACGCGCGAGGG
This sequence comes from Deinococcus metallilatus, assembly GCF_004758605.1. NCBI lineage: Bacteria > Thermotogati > Deinococcota > Deinococci > Deinococcales > Deinococcaceae > Deinococcus > Deinococcus metallilatus. Next base: position 157,735 of record NZ_CP038510.1, on the reverse strand, counting down.
CCATGTAGGTGGAACGGTACTCCAGGCGGGCCAGCGCGTCGGCAATGCTGTCGTTCGTGAGGGCCGTGGCGAACAGCAGCGCCCCGTACGCCAGCTTGCTCCACAGGTAGCCCCAGATGTTCGGCGTGGTGATGGCCCGGTCATCGAAGGTCAGGAACAGCCCGTGCAGGTCGTGCAGGCGGGGTGTGTCCTGCCCGTCCAGCTCACCCAACACCACCGCCCCGCGCCCCCCGTAGTGAATCAGGCCGGGGCCGTGGTAATCCGCGCCGAAGTTCACGAAGCAGCCCATCACCCGCGCTTCCCCCAGCTCGCGCGCCAGCACCAACTCGTTCAGGCCGTTCTGCGCCGAGACGACGACGCCGTGGGCCGTGAGGTGCGGCTCCAGTTGCCGCGCCGCCTGCGCGGTGTCCTGCGCCTTGGTGCAGAGGATGACCGTGTCCCAGGTGCCTTGAAGTTCCTCGGGGGTGAAGGCGGGCGCCCGCACGCTGAACTCGTCGATGGGGCCGGTGATCCCCAGGCCGGTGCCCCGGATCGCCTGCACGTGTTCCGGGGCGCGGTCCACCAGGGTCACGTCATGTCCGGCGCGGGTGAAGGAGGCGCCCAGCGTGCCGCCGATCGCCCCCGCGCCCCACACCAGCACCCTCATGCGCGCTCCTGCGCTGCGGCGTCCGGCTGCGGCAGCCAGCCGTGCTGCAACAGGTCGCGGGTTTCCTGCACCGCCGCGTTCCAGAGGGCCTGCATGTCCTCGTCGGGCCGCTGGTACAGCCCGCCGTAATTCCCGTCCCCCAGCGTCTCGCGCAGGCGTGCGGGAGCCAGCAGGCGCAGGCGGTCCAGGTCCGTCATCGGTTTCTGGATGTCCGGGAGCTGCACCCCTGTCAGGCGCGTCCAGGGAAAGTTCTCCATCCAGGACGCATGGGACGCCACCGGGTCGATGCGCTGCACCTCCTGCCAGGCCCGCGGCGCGTTCCACCAGTTGTGGAACAGCACCTGGCAGTCGGGATGCTCGGCGGTCCATTCCGCCACCAAACCCTGCGCGGGGCTGTTGCCCCCGTGCCCGTTCACCAGCAAGAAGCGGCGGAAACCGCTGCGCGCCAGGCTGTCGAGGATGTCCCGCAGCACGCGCAGGTACGTTTCCACCCGCAGGCTGACCGAACCGGGATACGCCGCGAAATAGGGCGTGATGCCGTAGTTCAGGGTGGGAAAGACCGGCACGCCGAGCGGCTCCGCGACCTCCGCCGCCAGCCGCTCAGGCAGGATGTTGTCCACGCACAGGCTCAGGTAGCCGTGCTGCTCGGTGCTGCCCAGCGGGATTACGGCGCGGTCGTCGCGCTCCAGATAGGCTTCGAGCTGCATCCAGTTCATTTCACAGACACGCATGAGACTCCTCTAACGGCGGCGGGGGTCGAGCTGGTCGCGCAGGGCGTCTCCTAGCAGGTTGAAGCCCAGCACGACGAGCAGGATGGCGAGGCCGGGAAAGGTGGCGATCCACCAGGCGGTCAGGAAGTAACTCTGCCCGTCCGCCAGGATCGCCCCCCAGTCGGGGGTGGGAGGCTGCGCGCCCAGGCCCAGGAAGGACAGGGCCGCCGTCTCGACGATCACCGTCCCGGCCTGGAGGGTGGCGAGGACCACCAGCGCGATCACGCTGTTGGGCAGGACGTGCCGCAGCATCACGCGCGCGTCGTTCGCGCCCAGCGCCCGCGCCGACTGCACGTACTCCAGTTCGCGCACCGAGAGCACCTGCCCGCGAATCAGCCGGGCGTACTGCGGCGTGTACACGATCCCGATGGCGATCATGGCATTGAGCAGGCTCGGCCCCAGCCCCGCCACGATGATCAGCGCGAGCAGCAGGTATGGGAAAGCCAGCAGCACGTCCATCACCCGCATCAGCACGCTGTCCACCCAGCCACGGTAGTACCCAGCCAGCAGTCCCAGGAAGCCTCCCAGGACCAGGGCCAGGCCGTCCGCGACCAGCACGGCGAGCAGGGCAGTTCGCGCCCCGTAGATCACGCGGCTGAGCAGGTCGCGGCCATACTGGTCGGTGCCCAGCCAGTGCTGAGGACTGGGCGGCATGGTGGGCCGCAGGAAGTCCTGCTGAATGGGGTCGTAGGGTGCCACCAGCGGCGCGGCGACGGCCAGGAACAGGAACAGCAGCACCAGCGCGGCACCGAGCACCACCGTGGGGCGGCGTAACCACTTGCGCAGCCACGTGCGCCGCGTTGCCGCCGGTGGGGTCAAGGTGGTCATTGGTACTGAATCCTCGGGTCGATGAGTCCGTAGGTGAGGTCCACCAGCAGGTTCACCAGGATGAAGATGGTCGCCACGACGAGCGCGGCGGCCTGCACCACGGGGTAGTCGCGGGACAGGATCGACTCGATCATCAGGCGACCCACACCGGGCAGCGCGAAGATCGTCTCGGTGAGAAAGGCACCGGAGAGCAGCAGCCCGAGTTGCAGCCCGATCACGGTCACCACCGGAATCAGCGCGTTGCGCAGGGCGTGCTTGCGGATCACGTCGCGTTCCGGCAGGCCCTTGGCCCGCGCCGTCCGCACGTAGTCGTTGGACAGCACCCCCAGCATCTCCGAGCGGGTGATGCGGGTGATCAGCGCGAGCGGGATCGTCGCGAGCGCGACGGTGGGCAGAATCAGGTGCTGCACGCTGGCCAGCGTGAGGTCCGGGCGGCGCGCCAGCAGACTGTCGAGGATGGTCAGGCCCGTCACGCGCGGCAATTCCGCCCCAATGGGCAGGCTGCCCCCGGTGGGCAACCACCCCAGCAACCCACCGAACACCAGGATCAGCATCAGCGAGAGCCAGAAGATCGGCATGCTGACGCCGACCAGGGACAGGGCCATGATCAGGTTGTCCAGCCACGAGTACGGGCGCCGGGCGGCCAGGACCCCCAGCGGGACCGCCACCAGGACGGCGAGCGCCAGCGCCGCGAAACTGAGTTGCAACGTGGTGGGAAAGGCGCGCAGCACCTCCCCCAGCGCGCTGGTGTTCGTCTTGATGGAGGTGCCGAAGTCCCCGTGCAGCACGCCCCCCAAGAACCTGAGGTACTGCACGGGCAGCGGCTGGTCGAGGCCGATCTGATGCCGCAGGCGGGTGAGCTGCTCGGGCGTGGCCCGCTCCCCCAGCAGCAGCGTCGCCACGTCGCCCGGCAAAACGCGCATCGCGATGAACACCAGCAGGCTCACGCCGAACAGGACGATCAGCAGTTGCACGAGTCGGTTGGCGATGTACCTGGTCATGCCTCACCCGGCCTGGTCCGGCCTCACTTCGTCAGCGAGACGTCCTGCATGTCCAGGAACATCTGCGTGGGATTCAAGGTGAGGCCCTGCACTTCCTTGCGCGCCGCGCGCACCTGCAAGGTGGAGTTGACGAAAATCCACGGCGCATCCTGCATGATCTGGCGTTGCGCCTGCTGGTAGAGCTTCACACGTTGGTTCCGGTCGGTGCTGAACTGCGCCTGCTGGAGCAGGGCGTCCACCTTGGGATTCTTGTAACCGGAGGTATTCCCGACGGGGATGTTGGGCGAGGCGAACAGCTCGTACAGGAAGTTGTCGGGGTCGCCGTTGTCGCCCGACCAGCCGGTGAGGGCCATACCGCCATACTTGCCCGAGCGGACGGTGCTGAGGAACGAGCCGAACTCCATCTGCTTCACGTTCACGTTCACGCCGATCTGTTTGAGGTACCCCTGGATGGCGATGGCGAGTTGCGGCCCGGCAGGATTGTAGCCGCGCGCGGTGTTGTAAGCGAGGAGTTCAGCAGTGAAGCCGTTGGGGTAGCCAGCGGCGGTGAGCAATTGCTTGGCCTTTTGCGGGTCGTACGGATATCCCTTCAGGCTCGGGTCGAACCCCCACTGCGCTTCTGGCAGGGGCGAGGTGAGGGTCTTGGCAAGGCCCTGGTACAGCGTGCGGTTCAGGGCGTCCTTGTCGATGGCGTAGTTCAGGGCCTGGCGCACCCGCACGTCACTGAAGGGCTTCACATTGAAGGGCAGGCTGACGCCGCTGATAGTGAGACCGGGCTGCGTCAGGAGCCGCAGGTTCGGGTCGGCGCGGATGGCCGGGATGGTCTGGTTGCTGACGTCCGCGAGAATCTGCACCTCCCCGCGTTTCAGGGCCAGGACCGCCGCCTGCGGATCGGGAATCACCTTGAAGATGAGGCGGTCCACCTTGGGCTTGCCCCCCCAGTAGTTGGGGTTGGCAGCGAGGGTGACGTGATCGCCCCGCACCCACTCCTTGAAGACGAAGGGGCCGGTGCCGACCGGGTTGTTGCGGAAGTCCTTGCCGAACTTTGCGGCGGCCGCAGGACTCACGACCCCGTTCCAGACCATCGCCAGACTGGTGAGGAACGGGGCGAACGGCTTCTTGAGCTTGAACTGGACGGTGTAGGGGCCGGTGGCTTGGTAACTGTCCATGGGACCGTACGTGAAGTCGATGTAACTCTCGACGGGGCCGGTGTTGTAGATGTAGGCGGAATCGTTCTTCTTGAAGAGGCGGTCCAGGCTTTTCACGAAGGTCTGCGCGTTGAAGGGCGTGCCGTCCTGGAAGGTGACCCCCTTCCGCAGGGTGAAGGTATACGTCTTGCCGTCGGGGGAAATCTTCCAGCTCTGCGCGAGTCCAGGCTCCACCTCGACGGTGCCGCGTTTGTACTTCACCAGGCTGTCGTACACCGTCGACATGACGAAGCCCGAGGTGTTGTTGAGGATCGCCTCTGGATCGAAGCCGGTGGGATCGGACTGAATGCCGATCACCAGGGTGGTTTGTGCCTGTGCGCTGATCGCGCCGAACGCGGTGAGGGCCAGGGCCGACGTGAGAAGCCTTCCGTGTTTCATATCCGCCTCCTCGTGAGGGTCAGGGATGAACGGCAGGTGCTGGCACGGCATACGGTTTCAGCCGCCCAGCGGATTCGCGGGCACCAACAGGTCGTGCAGAAGCGGGTTCTGCGGGCAGCATAGCCCCTGTAACAGGGTGTGTCAATTTCCACGTCTTCCGTTCGCTTGGGCGAGCAGCTCTCTGAGCGGCACAGCCAAACCTGCTGGATGAGACGGGTTAAAGCATGGAGGAAGCGAGACTATCTGTTACACTCACTTGTAACAGATGGTTGCCGTTCCTCCCCTGTTCAGCCGCGACTTCCGGATCAACCGGAGTACGTCGATCCCGATTGGCCTCCAGATCAAGGGGCGGGTCGAGTACGGCATTGCCTGCGGCGACTTCCCTCCGGGGACGCGCCTTCCCACTGTGCGTGATCTGGCGCACGAACTGGGGGTTTCTCCTGTCACCGTGTCCCAGGTGTACCGACAGTTGCAGGAAGAAGGGCTGATTTCATCCCAACCGGGCCGGGGAACCTTCGTGAACGAGTTGCCCGCCGCGTACCCGGCCCCGGGGCAGCTCGCGCACCTTGACGGGTTGATCGACCGGATCATTGCGGAGGCCATCCACGTCGGCTTCGATCAGCAGCAACTGCTCAAGCGCATCTCCGCCAGGCCGTATACCCTGCCCTCCGCAGGTGTCCGGGTGATGTTCATCGGGCGCTTTCAGGACGCCACGGAAGATTACGTGCGCTTCCTGCAAACACTCACGCCGTCCTCCACGCAGTGGACCGCGACCACCTTGCAGGAGTTTGAGACAGTGCTGGCACAGGCACCCGCGCCTGATCTGATTGTGACGCTGCCGAACCTGGTGCTGGACCTGCGCCAGCAGGTGGGGGAGGCACCCCCCATCACCGACATGCTCTTCATCCCGAGTGAAACGACCCGCATCGCCCTCGCGGCCCTCGACCCGCGCGCGCAGGTGGTCGCCGTGTCCACCCTGCCGGAGTTCATCACGACCCTGCGTGCTGGCATCGAGCGCTTCGCGCCGCACGTGCCGGACGTGACCTACATCCTGCATGACGCCCCTCAGCTCGCGGAGCTGGTCGCGACGGCCGACGCCGTCGTGTATGCCACGGGGTCGGGCAAAGTCCGCGATCTGACCCCCTCCAGAACGAAGGTCTTCGAGTACCGCTACGCGCCTGACCCACTGTACTTCGAGCAGCACGTGTTGCCTTCTCTCCGAGCGATCCAGGCGAAGAAGCAGCAGGACGCCCGCGAGGAGCCCACCGGCCTGAACGGAGAAACCACCGAGTAAGCGTCTGAAGGCACGCGGCCGGGTTCGCTGGGAACGTCGGCGTATCGTGAGGGGCAGGGGTCGATGCCTCACCCCGTTTTCTCCTCAACAGCGAACGACCAGCGGATGGACGTGAACGGCAAACCGCACTCAGGGACGACTGGAGGTCCGCGTGCAGGATACGACCCACCTCGGCAAACGGCGCAAGATCATCGACGGCCTCGAGAAGGTCACGGGAAATGCTCGCTACGCTGCCGACCTCACCCTCGCGGGCATGGTCCACGCACGCCCCGTGCTCTCGCCCTACCCGCATGCACGCTTGCGCGGCATCGACGCCCGCGCCGCGCTCGACCTGCCCGGCGTGGTCGCCGTGCTGACCGGACATGACCTCAACCCCGGCCACGCCCCGCACTCGCGCTCCAGCATGCTCCTCGCCCTCGACGAGGTCGTCTTCGCCGGGCAGCCCGTCGCGGTCGTCGTCGCCACGAGCGAGGCGGGGGCCGAGGACGCCGCCGGGCGGCTCGAGATCGACTACGAGGTGCTGGAGAGCGTCGACGACGCCGCGCAGGCGATGACGGACGAGCTGCACGTCTGGCCGCAGGGCGTGCCGCGCGCCGGGACGGGCATGGCGAGCCTGCACGGCGGCGAGGCTGGGGGGCAGGGCAGCGAGAACCTCTCCAACATTGACGAGCGCCGGGTCTTTGAACGCGGCGACGTCCGCCGCGCGCTCGAAGGCGCACACGTCGTGATCGACCGCCGCTACACGAACGCCCGGGTCCACCAGTCCTACCTCGAACCACACGCGGTCGTCGCGCAACCCGGCGCGCGCCCCGGTGAAGTCACCGTCTATACCAGCACCCAGGGGCAGTACACCGTGCGCAGCGAGGTTGCGGGCACGCTCGGCCTGCGCGAGCGTGACGTGCATGTCGAACCCATGACTGTCGGGGGCGGCTTCGGCGCGAAGTACGGCATCCTCGACGCGCTCGTGGCCGCCGTCTCGCTGCACCTGCGCCGCCCGGTGCGTCTGGTGCTCTCGCGCTCCGAGGACATGCTCACCACCATGCCCACGCCTGAGACGGCCATACGTGTCCGCCTGGGCGCCGATGCTGCGGGCCGCCTGGTGGCGCTCGACGTGCAGGCCGTGATCGAGAACGGCGTGTTCCGCTTCGGGCACGCGGGCATCATCGCCACGGTCATCGGTGGCATGTACCGCTGCGAGAATGTGCGGATCGAGACGCTGGAGGTGCTCACGCACCGTGCCCCGGTCGGCGCGTACCGGGCACCCGGCGTGCCGCAGGCGCTCTTCGCGCTCGAATCGAGCGTCGACGAACTCGCGCGCACCCTCGGGCAAGACCCGCTCGACCTCCGCCTCCTCAACGCCGCCCAGACAGGCGACCCGACCGGCACCGGCTTCCCCTGGCCGGACATCGGCCTCAAGGCCTGCCTGGAGCGGGCGCGCGAGCACCCGATCTGGCGCTCGCGCGGTCAGCGCCCCGGTGAGGGCGTGGGCCTGGCGCTCGGCGGCTGGCCGGGCGGGTTCTCGCCTGCCGGGGCGGTCTGCCGCGTGGAAGCGGACGGCACGGTCCGCCTGCATGTCGGCAGCGTCGATATCAGCGGCGTCCACAGCTCGATGGTCCTGATCGCCGCCGAGACGCTCGGCGTGGACCCGGACGCCGTCGAGATCGTGCAGGGCACCACGGACAGCGGTCCCTACGCGCCTGCCTCGGGAGGATCGCAGGTCACGATCAGCCTCTCGGGCGCGGTGCTCGATGCGAGCAGGCAGGTGCGCGATCAGCTGCTCGACCTCGCCGCCTCACACTTCGAGGCGCACCGCGAGGATGTCGAGCTCGTGGAAGGCCACGCACGCGTCAAGGGGTTGCCGGGAAAGTCCGTCACGCTCGGGCAGCTCGCGCAGCTCGGCCAACGCCTTCCCGGTGGTCCCGGCCCGGTCGTGGCCGAGGGACGCGCGGCTATCAAGGCGGGTGCGCCGGGCTTTACCGTGCAGCTCGTGCACGTGCACGTCGACCCGGACACCGGGCAGGTCACGCCGCTGGAGGCCGTCTCGATCCAGGATGTCGGCTTCGCGCTCAACCCCCTGCTCGTCGAGGGCCAGATGCACGGCGGCACCGGGCAGGGCCTCAGCATCGGCCTGTACGAGGGCCTGCACTTCGCGGGCGGTAGCCTCGTCAACGCGAATTTCCTTGATTACGCCTTTCCGCGCGCCACCGACCTGCCGCCGATTGAGGCGGTCATCGTCGAGCGGCCCTCAGAGCACGGTCCCTTCGGGGCGCGGATCGTCGGTGAGCCCCCGATCACGGCGGGCGCGGCTGCCGTCGCCAACGCGATCCGCGACGCGGCCGGGGTGCGCGTGACCGAGTTGCCCGTCACGTCTGAGGCCCTGTGGCGGCTTATGCAGGGCCGGGCCAGCCACCGGCCTTGAGCCTGGCATGGCCCCGCAGACAGCATTCCACCTCGCCGCGCTGAACTGGAGCCGTAGCCTGCCGTGGAGAGAGAGCACTTCTCTCGCCTGTTTCCATGGATTCAGAAACCAACCTCCAAAGCGCAAGCCTCAGAACTTGCACCTGAAGAGGTAGCGAAAAAGCGCTCCCAGACGCGAGAAAGAGGGTGTGTGGAACCTCAAGCTTCGCGGGGAGCGCGCCTCTATTCTGGCAGACGCGCTCCTGGCTGTCCCCAGCAGCTCCTATCAGCAGCGCAGCCTGAAGGCGGCGCTGGGGCTCTTCCTCGACCTGAAGACGAAAAAGGCGCTGCACCGGGCTCACACAGTCAGCGCCAGTGCCCTGAGTCGCCTGCTGAATGTGTACGAATGGGACACGGCGGCTTGCTGGGCGACCCTGGTCCAGGCCCAATGGGAGGCCCTGCTCCTTGCGGCACGGCGCAAACATCATCCTCGCTTGCGGCTGTGCGTGGACCTGACCAGCGTCCCGAAGACGGGACGCGAGCTGCCCTTCGTCCGCGTCTACAACGAGGTCTACGGTCTTCATCTGGTGGTGCTGTACGCGGTGTACGGAGACCTCAAGTTCCCCGTGGGGTACCGGGTGTACCGGGGGAAGGGAACCCCTTCCCCCGTCCGGCTTGCCCTGGACCTCCTGTCCACTGTTCCGCCTGAGGTGAGCCGCCGCTTTGACGTCTGGGTGCTGGCGGACAGCGGCTTTGAGTCGGCGGCGTTCCTCCAAGGGGTGCGGGACCTGAGCTTCGAGTTCGTCGTTGGGGTCCGTTCGACTCGACGCACCGACCATCCTGGATACGTGACCGTGCAGGACTGCCAGCACGGCAGTTGGGTGAACCTCGCCAACTGGCCCTGGGAAACACTCACCCTGGCCCGGGTTGACCGTGGGGAGCGGACCTTTTTCTCGGTCGCCTCCCAACTGCTCCCGGGCGACTGTGTCGCCCGGGAGGGGGGTCGGCGTTGGGCCATCGAATCCTTTTTCAAAGAAGCCAAGCACGGCTTCGGACTGAACCGCTTTGCCTTGCGGACCGCTCAAGGCCTCGACCGCTGGGTGCTGCTGGTCTTCGCGGCCTTCACCCTGGCAATGCTCTGCCGCGCCGACACGCTGTCACTGGAACAAGCGGCGGAGGTCGCCGCCCGGGTAGCCCTACCCCTGCTGGTGGTGCAGCGACTCACTGCACCACTCTGGCAGGAGGAAGAATTCCTGCGCCAGCACGGCTATTCACTCACCCTATCCAGGTGCAAGACTTGAGTCCTATCTTCGAGGCTTATCCCCATCTACGCCATAACGGGTCACCCCTGACGGCCTGACAGAAAGGCCATGCTCCTGGCTTCCCGGTGGGCCAGCATGGCGTGTGTGGCTGGGCGGCCTCTTCACCCTGCTGGTGGTGGGTGTGACGGCGTACCTCGCTCCGGAGCTGCGGGCGATGGACCTCACCGATATCGCAGAGGACCGACCAGGCTGACGGGGCAAGCAGAAGTCTTGACTTGATGCCAGGTGCCGGGCCTCTCGTTTCAGCTCATTGCTAGCATCCCCTTCATGGGCCGCGAGCAAGACGTGAGGGTACTACTGAGTCAGAGCGAACTGGACATCTTGACGGCAGCAGCACAGCAGATCGGAATGGACCTCTCCTCCTTCCTTCGGCATGCGGCACTAGCCCTGGCCGGAGATATCCGGCCGCAGCGGTACACCCGCTACGAGCTGAACAGCATCTACCGGGAGGCCGCCAGCCGAGGCCACGTCTGGGAAGAGAGCAAACTGCGCGAGCGCGGCCTGCCCCTCTACTGGAGTGAAACCTGGGTGCGCGCCCGCCTAGCGGAGGGCAAAACCGGGAAGCAACTGGCGATTCTCAGCGGCTCTCCTGAGCGGAGCGTGCACCACCACTTGCGAGAAACCCACGGTATCCGTGTGTTCCGGACCCTCACTGACGTACAGATCGCCTCCATCCGTGAACGCTACGCTGCCGGTGAGCCTCGGAAAGAGATCGCGGCTGACCTGGGCGTGTCCAACACCACCATCGGGAAGTATCTCCGGGACATGCCGACCGAGCGAGAACGTGAAGCGAGAGAGGTGCGGGAACGGCGGGGAGGTGAGCCGCTAGAGCCGGTCCAACCTGGAGGGCTGCTGAAACCCAATGTCCAGGGGCTGCGGGACTGGTCCGAGCGCCTGTTTGCAGAACGGGCCGCCACCCTGACTTGGCCCACATCCACCGAACGGATTGCTGATGTCCTCTTTGAGGGCAACCGGGCCGTCGCACGGGGCTGGACGGGCCGCATGGTCAAAAAGGGGCGGCTGCGGCGGCTGACCAAGGGCTGGTTCGACCTGGCCAGCAAGGGAGAAACCGTCAGCGGCAACAGCAGGGTGTAAGCTGACGGCAGAGGAGCCGGAAGGCCACCCGCGTCCTGAGGTGTGCCCTGAAGCAGACCTCCTGCTCTCTTTGGTGAGAGCAGGAGGCCTTGCTCGGCTCTGACTGCTTACTTCTCGTTCCAGGTCCGTTGGATCGGCCAGCCCGTCTGCACGCCAAACTTGGTGGTGGCCGGAAAGAAAGGCGGGGCCACCGCTCCGTTGAAGAACCGCTGGTCAAAGTGGAAGTCGTCGGCATAGCCTGCGATGGACTGCCCATCGTTATTGACGGTACCGCGCAACTGGTCGGTACTCTCGGCCAGACTGCCCAACAAGTGGATCGCCCCCTTGGCCGGAACCTGGTTGGGGCTTTGTACGCCCAGCCCCTTGCCATCCGCTCCGGCCAGGATAGCCCCACTGACGTAAATATCCTTAGGCGCTGCGTCACCGACCATCACATGGCCGGTGCCGGAGATGATCCCCAGCACATTCTCGGCAGTGGCGACCTGCCGGGGATCGTCGGTGTAGGTGACGTCCCCCGTTAGCGTCACCTGTCCCCCCGCCGCGACATTGAGCTGCGTCTTGGGGGCTAGGGCGGGCTGGACCATACTCGGCACCTTGTCGGTGGGAGCAGGGTTGGGGAGGTTCCCGGTCCGGGCTGGCCCGGACAGAGCAGTGATGTTGCCCGAGACGTACAGCTGCCCGTTGGGAACCCCGGTGAGGACTCTGGGTAGGCTGGTCCCCGTGACGTAGGTGGTGGTGTTCGCCGCGTAGTTGACGGTAATCGTGGTTGTCCTGTTGTTCTGGTCCTTGATCGTGTAAATCTGTAAGGCTCCAGAGGTCGAGAGCGTAACGCTGGCATCGCCCTGCACATAGATGCCGCCCGTCACCCTCCCACTATTGGAAGGGACATACGTGCCGTTAGGAATGGAAGAGCAGTTCGAGAGATAATCCCTCAGCGCCTGACAGGTCTGCCCGTTATTCGGTTCATCCAGATTGGTCGCATCCATCCCCAGCGCTGCCCTGGCCTGAGAAAAGGCGTTCTTTGGCAGGTCAATCTCGTCCGCGTTGTACCGCAACCCTTTGTTGTTGGTGTTCGGGGCGGTGCAACCGTTGGGACTGGCCTGCTGACCGGTGACGCGAATAAAGTTAAACCCTCGACAGCCCCGGGCATTGTTCATCCAGACGTATGAACTGGCAGTGGTCGCCCCGGCCAGAAAGGTCGGGCTCCCGCTGAGGGCCCAGTTCTTGTTCACGTGAACGGGGCCGTCATAGGTGCTGCTGGTATCGAAGAAGCCGCTGGTGCCGTTCGACCCACTGCCGCCGTCGTCCGCGAGCAGGATGAACTGGTTCAGGCTCTGGCGCCCCAGGTTGATGCGCATGGTCCCTTCCGTCACCACATTGCGTTTGTTGCCGTTCGCGGTGGCCACGCCCGTAATGGAGTAGTCTAGGTAATAGGTCTGCCCATTGCGATTAAAGCTGCCCTCGTCGGCCCGTAGGCTACGGAAATTGATGGTGCTCGTATACGAGGCTGCCGTGAGGGTGGAAGGGCTGGCCAGCGCAGGGAACGCCGCCTGGATGGCGGCCAGAACGGCTGGGTAGGCCGAGGCGGGCACAATCGCCGTCTCTTCGGCCTTGCTGTTCGAACGGGCGAAGGCATTGACGTAAGGGGTAAACGCGTCGTTGATGTAACCCAGGCCCGGGTTGGCGAGGGTGTAGAACATGTCGGCCTGGGCCGCTTCCGCGTAGCCTCTGGCGCGCGCCTGGCCCTCACTATTGCCCGACTGTTTCAATTCGGACGTGGATTTGATCAGCAGCGTGCTGCCGACCAAAGCGATCAGGACCATCACCATCAGCACGGTCACGAGGATGAATCCATCTTGCTTGTTTCGCTGCATAGGGGCTCCGTTAGCGCAGGAAGACGATCTGACTCGCCGTCAAGGTCCGCGCTCCCTGAACCGCCGCGTTCTGCGGCGTGCTGGTCAGGGTCACGTTGACGCTTCTGGGCGTACAGGTGGGGGTGGGCACGAAGGTGGCGGGCGGGGAACAGTTGGCCACCCCGGCAACCGGGTTTTCCGGCAGATAGGTGAGGGTCAGGGCCGAGATGTTGTAGGCGACCACCTGGGCGGTCTGTCCCGCCAGTTGGCGGTAGAGCGTGCTGTTGCTCACGTAATAGCGCACCGGGATCACCTCGACCACGTAGGTGTTCGGATTCCAGGTGAGCTGGGGCAGGGGCGTCGGGGTATGGTTGAGCACCGCAATTCCCCCCCCCGTCGGGCAGGCCAGGAGGGCCGCCGTCTGAAACACCCGGAAGGCGTCGGGCGCGCGGCCCGCGCCCGCCTGGAAGTTGGTGTTCAGGGTCGAATACAGCACGCCGTAGTCGGACCCGGTGAAGGCGGCGCTGCAACTCTGGGAGGTTCCCCCGGTGTCGGTCAGACTGGTGGGGGACACGACGGTGAAACTACGTGCGGGCAGAGAACTGACATTCGGATAGCCCACCGGGGGCGAAACAACAAAGGTCGAGTTGGCCTGGGGTACAAGAATGGTGACGGAGGTACCGGTGCTGAGGGCGAGGCCAGACGGAACCGGATTCCCGGCGCCATTGACGTCGGCGTACATCACGCGGGGACCGATGGAGGCGCGCAGGTCCTGGGCGATGACCTCGATGGAGGCCCGGAGGGCCTGCTGGACCGGGACATTCTGGTTTTCGCGTGCCTGGATGTGGAGGCTGGTGGCCAGGAGGCTGACAATAAGTCCCAGCAGCAGCAGAGCGATGGCCGCTGCCACCAGCAGCTCGATCAGGGTGAAGCCCTGCTCTCCCCGGCGCATCAGAAGGCCATCCGGGTGGTGAGCGTGGTCGATTTTTCCTGGGAACCCTGCTTCCAGAAGGTCTGGGCACTCACCTCGTACTCCCACACGTTGGCGCCTGACGCCAGCACCCTCAGGGTGACGACGTGGCGGAAGGGCGACATGATGCTTGCCAGTTGCGCGTCATGCGTCGACCAGTCGGAGCTGGAATAACTGTAGTTGTAAGGGTAGGTGCAGGTCACGACACTTCCGCTGACCGTGCAGAGGCCAGGAACCGCCAGCATCGGTTCCTGGTTGGCCCGGTAGCGGTCCAGCCACGTCTCGGCGGCCCGCAGCGCCAGCGTCCGCTGCTTGGCGGTGTTGTTGGTCTGCATAGAAGGCACGAACAGCAGGATGGGAAATAGCGAGACCACCGCAAGCAGCGCAATCGCTACCAGCGTCTCAACCAGGGTGAGGCCAGCGTCCCGCATCACGACTCGATCCTGGTCAGGCCTAGCACCGTGATGCTAAGCACCCGCGTCTTCCCGTTGAAGGTGCAGCTCACCTGATTGAGGGTCTTCATGGCCCCCGCCGCTGTATACCCCAGGCAGAAGCCACCGGACGAACAGATTAGTTTGTCGCCCACATTCACCCCAGATATGGTCACGGACGTATTCTTCTGGGAAGCCAGGACCGGTTGCCCCGCTGCATCCAGATTCTTGACGACGTACTGGTTGGCGGAGACGAATTCGACTTGCGTGCGTTGCCCTTTGGCCATCGCAACGCTGCGTGCCAGGTTGATGTCCTGGGCGAGAGCTTCGACAAAGTCCATGCTTCTGGCATCGCGGATTTGTCTGGAAAAGAGCCAGCCGCCAATGGACAACAAAATGCTGGCAACGGCTAATACCACAAGTATTTCCAGCAGTGTGAAGCCCGCTACCTGCCGCTTCAAGAGAGAGCCGTTCATGCGCTCATCCTGACGATCCGCAGAAGCAGGAAACACCCAAAATTGGGGGGGAGGATAGGCCCCCATTTGGGGGTAGGCAGCGCGAGCACCACCATACCTGCCCTTTTATGGCCTTCCCATGAGGTCGCCAAAGGTATCGCTTCTCTGACGGGACTCGACCTCCTTCCCCTCTCAACAGCTTTAGGCAGCCTCGTCCCGCTTCCCCAGGCGTCCTTGAGTTCGTCAGGCCGCCCTGATTCCCAGGGCATACAAGCCCCCGTAGCTCAGCACCCCGAAGCGCGGGGCTAGGGCGCGGCCTTGATCGTAAGCTTCCTGTAAGAAGGGTGAGGCTATATCTGCTTTATGAGTACGGTAAGGGAGCCGAACTCAATTGCTATCCCCGGCCCGAGGGAACTTTCTCCCGATTCCTTACCCCGACGGCCACTGAGGAGACACTATGAAGAACGGAACCCAGGGCTTTACCCTCATCGAGTTGCTGATCGTGATCGCGATTATCGGGATCCTTGCGGCGGTTTTGATCCCAAACCTGCTAGGAGCACGTAAGCGTGCTTACGATACTGCCAGCATTAACTGCGGAAAGGCGCTTCAGGTTGCCGAAACGGCTTATCAAGGCGACAAGCGCACGTACGGCAAATATGCCGACTTAGACACCGACCTGCTGACCGCCTGCACTAACACAACTGCTGGCACGATTACCGTTACAGATAAGACGAACACCGATACCGCCTATTCGTTCACCGTAAAGGCGGCGAATGGCAAGAACACTTATCTCGTCACGCAGGACAACATCCAAGTACAGTAAGCTTTTTTCGGGAATCGCCGGGGCCTATCTCCCCGGCGATTCCCATATCGAGATCCATTTTACAAACAATTTTGGGGAGGGCTCGAGTAACCCAAATTCAAGTATCCGTCGCGCCGCTCGACTTGATGTCTACTGAGGAGTCAATTTCCCTTGAGGAAAACTTCCCAGCCTTGCCATTCGGAGTACACCTTATTGGGGGTACTGGGAAGGCCAGGATACTGCCGGTAGACCTGCGAATACTGCCGGAAGCTGATAATACCTGCCCTCCGCACAGTTCGGCAGGCCTCGTCATAGCTCAGGAACCGCGAGGGCTTGCCCTCCTCCTGCCCCAGAAACGCTGCCCAGCCTTGCCATTCTGGATACACCTCACTGGGCATGCTGGGCAGACTGGAATGCTGACGGTATAGGCGCGCGTAGGCCCGAGCATCAGTGACGCCCATCTCCCTCACCACCTGAGAGGCCTCGATATAGGACAGTCGCCCTGGAAGCTGCAGGAAATCTTCCCAACCCTGCCACTCGGGAAAGGCGGTGGGCCGGGTCGGGAGGCGGTGATCTTCCTGCACCTTCTGGAAATACTCGGTGCTCGAGCCTAGCCCCAGGCTGCGGGCCAGGGTCCGGGCCTCGGCAAAGCTCAACGGCGTGGGTTGACGCCGGGTCCGGCCCGTCCCGAGGAAGGTACCCCAGCCGGGAAACTCCTCGTAGAAGCGGTCTGGATTGGAAGGCAACCCCTCCACCTCCTGATAACGCGCCTCATACTCGGCGGAGCTTTGATACCCCTGGGCCTGGACTGCTGCGCTGGCCTCTTCCAGCGTCAGAAATCTCCGCGCCGTTCCTAGGAAGGTCCGCCAGTCCTGCCACTCCCGGTAGACCTGCTCAGGGGCGCTGGGCAAGCCGGGAATCTGACGCCAGTTCTTGCGGTACACCTGCTGGGTGGTCCATCCCGCAGCTTGCACGGCAGCTCTGGCCTGCTCGTACGTCAACCTTTCCCTCTCCTTCGCCATCAGTGTCTCTACTATCGCAGCCGACTGCCCGATGGGTGTGTTCCCGCCCGGGCAAATGTGGGGCAGCCGCCAGCGTTTTCATGCTGTGCGCTCCCGCTCAGGCCCCTTACGACGACTGCCACCGCTGGCATTCCTGCCCGAGCGACATGGGGCCTACGTTTGCGGCGACCTAGGCTACACCACGTACTGCCCCACGACGGAGCAGGCCCGGAACAGTGCGGTTTCCACGCCCCACCCGTCGTGGGCACCCCCAGCGGACAACCACGAACCTGAATCTCCGGTCTGGCTCTTCCGCCCAGACTGCCAAGGTGGCGACGCCCCCGGCGGGAACCGCCGTTCAGCTGGTGTCCTGCTCGTCCGGCTGGTGCAAGGTCAGTGTTCCAGGGGCTGACGTTCAGGAAATGGTGGAGGCGTTGGTATGGGAGCCCGACGTGCTCTGCGATCGGCTCGGTGCTCTTCCGTTCCAGCGGGGCGCGGAGACCACGAACGTATCTGGGGAGGCAGGCACGCTGCCTCGGGTGGTCGAGGGTTTTCAGACCGGGAGACAGGAAGTCGGGACAGGGCCGCTGCCAGTTGTGGGGGACGGGCATGTCCGCCAAGATCGGTCATCACGGCGAGGGGCGGCTGAGAGCCGCCCCGGAGTGACAAAGTCCTGCTAATCATCTCCGCCGCCCCCAGTCAACCCCTATTCGCGGTAACTTGCCAGAACCCTTCTGCATGACTCAGGTTTTGCACCTGGATAGGGTCAGTGAATAGCCGTGCTGGCGCAGGAATTCCTCCTCTCGCCAGACCTGCACAGCGAGTCGCTGAACGACCAGCAACGGTAGGGCCACCCGAGCCGCAACTTCCGCCGCTTGTTCCAGCGAGAGGCCATCGGCTCGACAGAGCATTGCCAGGGTGAAGGCCGCGAAGACCAGCAGCACCCAGCGGTCCAGCCCCTGAGCGGTTCGCAACGCGAACCGATTCAGCCCAAAGCCGTGCTTGGCTTCCTTGAAAAAAGATTCGATGGCCCAGCGCCGTGCTCCCTCCCGGGCGACACAGTCGCCCGGGAGCAGTTGGGAGGCGACCGAGAAAAAGGTGCGCTCCCCTCGGTCAACCCGGGCCAGCGTCAAGGTCTCCCAGGGCCAGTTGGCAAGATGCACCCAACTGCCGTGTTCGCAGTCCTGCACCATGACGTGCCCGGGATGGTCGGTGCGTCGGGTCGAACGCACACCGACCACGAACTCGAAGCCCAGGTCCCACACGCCCTGAAGGAACTGGGCGGACTCGAAGCCGCTGTCGGCTAGCACCCAGACATCGAATTGGCGGCTGACTTCGGCGGGAACGGTTGCCAGCAGGTCCAGGGCAAGACGCACGGGGGAAGGGGACCCCTTCCCCCGATACACCCGATAACCGACGGGGAACTTCAGGCCCCCGTACACCGCGTACAACACCACCAGATGCAGGCCGTAGACCTCGTTATACACGCGGACGAAGGGGAGATCGCGTCCCGTCTTCGGGACGCTGGTCAGGTCCACGCACAGCCGCAAGCGAGGATGATGTTTGCGCCGTGCCGCAAGGAGCAGGGCCTCCCATTGGGCCTGGACCAGGGTCGCCCAGCAAGCCGCCGTGTCCCATTCGTACACATTCAGCAGGCGACTCAGGGCACTGGCGCTGACTGTGTGAGCCCGGTGCAGCGCCTTTTTCGTCTTCAGGTCGAGGAAGAGCCCCAGCGCCGCCTTCAGGCTGCGCTGCTGATAGGAGCTGCTGGGGACAGCCAGGAGCGCGTCTGCCAAAATGGAGGCGCGCTCCCCGCGAAGCTTGAGGTTCCACACACCCTCTTTCTCGCGTCTGGGAGCGCTTTTTCGCCACCTATTCAGGTGCAAGTTCTAAGCATGACCCTTAATCTAGTTAAAAACGTTATTTACAAGATGCCTCTGGATGTTCTGCCTTATAGGCTTCTATAATTCTTGCTACGGCGCCTTCCATAGCGGATTCCGGTTCACCTGTTCCAAAATCAAATCCGTTTAACATACTGTATTGATTTTGGCCCACCGTAGTCTCCGGGTTATACAGATTATTGTAAGTCTCATACCCAGAGAAGCTAGGTACTCGACCCGACGGAAAAGACCAGTTCGGGTCATAAGCTAACCATAGAATGTAACGGCTAATATTCTTGTCCAACCCAACAGCTTCATACCTACAAAGCTCTCTTCCGTAGCTGATAACAGGTTGAGTCCTCCAAGTCCCTTCCCAGGGATAAGGCCTATAGCCTGGCCAATCAAAGCTAGCTTTGCACTCCACATTCACCTGCACAGTCTTCGCCTCCACCCCCACATCCGTACTCCCCACCGTCACCGTGTAGGTGCTTGTTCCCGCCACCTCACACAGCTTGCTGACGCTCACGCTGGCGGCCTGCTCGGCGTTGAGGGTGCCGCTGGTAGGCGAGAGCGTAAGGGCGAGGTCGGAGCTGGTGAGGGTGTAATGGAGGGTGGAGCCAGGGTCACCAGAGTTGTTGAAGGAGAAAGTGCCAGTGGCGGTTTGGCCGACGGCAGCAGAGATGGAGAGAGGATTAGGTGTTGAATCAGAGATGAGCGGCTTCAATTTGTCGTCATAACATTCTACTGAAACTGCGCCAGCTAGGTTGATGGGATCTGTCGCGTTAGTTGCTAGGACAATGTTGGAGACAAGATTGCCTACCTGAGTGCAGGTCCAAGATATAGGTAAAGCATGTCCTTCACCTGGCGCTAACAATCCCAAAGATTTAACTCCGTGAGTAATACTATCGCTATTGCTGCTAATGCTTGCCGACGATACCAATGTTGCGTTTGGGGGACGCTGCGTGTTGTTTGTGGTATTACTTATCAACAATTGGATAGTGTCAGAATTCCCCACAGGGGTACGACGCTGCACAAACGGTGGAATGTCGGCCCCAACAATACATTCTTGGTGAGTCCTTATGCAAAGTAGATAAAGCTTCCACATCTCTTTATAGGAGATGTCATAAGATCCCGCTTCTGGATCAATTATAACCAAAGCCCCTCCAACTTCTGGTGCGAAGACCGCAATTAATCCATCTTCAAAAAAACCAGCTACTCCACAAACAGCGTTTCGATAATACAAAGCGGCAGAGGCGCATGCTCCCCCACAGTCTGGGGGAGGAGGGAGGAGGAGGTTGCACAATCCGTCAGTAATTACTTGAGGAGTTAAGGTACTACTTGGTTGGGTAGAGCTTGAATTATATATGTTATTGTTAAGGAAGAGAACTAACCTTTTTTCAAAATTTGATTTCTGTTTAGAAGTTTGGCTTCCATCAGGGTTTATATACAAAGACACATCCCCTAAAATCTCTTTGGTTGAACCAATCTCATCCGTAAGAGTTATTATTGAGGAGTCTATATTTAGAGTATTAAGCATAATTAACTTATTATCTTTAACACCCGCCTCGATAAAGCCACTTTTGTTAGGCTTCGGGATATACAGGAAGAAGCTGCCGTTATTGAGCAAAACAGTCTTAGTTTTTAAGGGATCTGGAGTAATTCCCAGTAACTTGAACTTTGGGTCGCCTTGTAGAGCAGATAAAGCTATTTGATAATTAGACCCCGTGGGGTACATACCTGCAGTTGGTACAATTTGCTTTGACTGACTTTTGCTGCTCCATTCCAACTGTATGGTACCAGAATTTACAGTGCCTCTAAAGTAATCTATGCGAATATCATATTTATGGCCAGACAACAATTTGACAATGCCATTATTAGTCCTCTTGTTATGGTCGGACCAGTCATTTATTATGAGGTGACCGTTTACAAATAAGCGAGTCCCACCGCTTGAAGTTACGTAGAAGGTGTACTCTTCATTATAATTCGGTGTAATCTGTCCATTCCAACGAATACTATACGTTGTAGGGTCTATTCCCCCAACAGGTGCCGTGGTTCCCCAACTCTTGTTGATCGTCGCATCTATCTGGGTCACGGACGTTCCCGTGAAATCCATGTTGTTGTAGTAGGTGCCGGTCAATCCCGTGGTTCTGGCGGCCTGGGTCTCCAGCGTCTCTGACCCCGCTGGAAGAGTGGCGGCCGGTGTAGGCGCTTGCCCACACCCGACCAGGGCAGCTACCACGCTAAGGACAAAGAGCGAGGCCCACCACATTCTAAACGTTCGTACCATTCCTGCCTCCTGCTCCCTAGCAACTTCATGTGAGTTATCTGGGAAGACAGTGAAAGCATATATGAGCAGCATCCTCACGAAGCCGCACATCCGGCACCTGGCTACTCCTCAAAACGTCACAGAATGTCCTCACGGTAGCAATGGAACGGCGAACCAGCATATGGCCCTTTTTATTCGTGCAGCACGTCATCGGGGTCACGTAAAGGGCGCAGCCCACCCTGTTTCACCGCCTCGGCCAAGGTGAAGGCATACCGCCCCTCCAGGTGGATATGCTCGAACCGCAAGGGGGACAGCCGCTCCACATCCTCATCGCGCACCTCGCAGCCCTGAGCGCGCAGATGCTCGACGGCCAGCCCCAGATACCGGCTGTTCCACAAGGTGATGGCGTTCAGCACCAACCCGAGCGGACCCAATTGATCTTCCCGTCCCGCCCGGTAGGGCTGACGCAGCTCCCCACGCCGTCCCCCGAACACGGCGCGGACCAGGCTGTGCCTGGCCTCCTGCATGTTGCGCTGCGTCCCGATGGTGCGGCGATACTGCGGGTCGTCGTGATAGGTCAGCAGGTGCAGGGTGGCTGGAACGCGCCCGAAGGCTTCCAAAGCCCGTGCTAACGACCCCTTGGGCTTCACACCGATCACCTTCAGCAACTCCGACGCCTTGACGGTGCCCGTGACCAGAGAACCCGCGATCCGCAGCAGGTCGTCCCAGTGGGCCGCAATCAGGCGCGTGTCGATGCGGTGAGCGGCGAGGGCATTGAGCTTCCCATAGTCGGCCCCCCTGTCCATGCGCCAGTAGCGGCGCTCGGCGATGTCGGCGAGAAGCGGGCTGAACTGGTAGGACAGCAGTCGGAAGAGGCCGAACACCATCTCCGACGACGCGCCGGTATCCGAGATGAGCCGCTGGGGCTTCAGCGATGTGTTCTGTTCCAGCAGGCCGTCGAGGGCGTAGAGCGAGTCGCGCAGGGTGCCGGGCACGACGATGCCGTGAAAGCCGCTGAACTGAGGGTGACCCGGTTTTGCGCAGATGGAGATAAGCCTCGAAGATAGGGGGCACCATCATGACGAACCGCAGAATCCATACCGCCGAGTTCAAGCGTTACGGCCGTGCAACTCGCCCGAACCAGCGGCAATCTCTCGGGCACGGCCCGCGACCTGGGCATCAATGTCTCGCTGCTGCGCAAGTGGATGAACGCTGAGCAGGAGAAGGGGGAGGCGGCCTTTCCTGGTCAGGGGAAGCAGATTCTGACCCCGGAGCAGCAGGAGATCCAACGGCTCCGCAAAGAGAACGAAACCCTGCGACAGGAGCGTGAGATCCTGAAAAAAGCGGCGGCCTTCTTGCCCAGAGCAGGCCCCAAAGCGGTTTGGGGCCTTGGGCGCTTCTTCGCCAAAGCGACCACTCGCTGAGGTACCGCTTCATCAACGCTCACCGCGAGCAGTACCGCCTGGACGTTGTCGCCGCCGGGATAAATTGGTTCTGGCGCGATCTCGATACCGCTGGCAAACCTCCTGCGCCTCACCCCCGCGTCACTCGGCGGCTGTGAAGTGGAGGCAACGGAGGTCGAGTATGTCGATGAAGTCCTCGTCCGTGACCGTCGTGCCCGAAGACACTGCCCGCGTGGCGAAGGCGGTGTTCAAGAAGGGGAACCGCTACCTGACGTTGCGCGATACCTTCGGCGACCTCTTCGACGCCACCGAGTTTGCCCCGCTGTTCTCCAGCGAGGGCAAGCCCGCCGTCAATCCCGCGCGGCTGGCCCTGGTCACGATCATCCAGTTCGCTGAACAGCTCTCCGACGAGGTGATGGCCGACCAGGTGCGCAGCCGCATCGACCTCAAATACCTCCTGGCGCTGCCGCTGGATGATCCTGGGTTCGACGCCTCGGTCCTGAGCGAATTCCGGACCCGGCTGGTCGAAGGCCGGGCCGAGAAGCTGCTCTTCGAGCAGCTTTTGGCACGCTTCCGGGAACACAAGCTGCTGCGGGTTCGCGGGCCACAACGCACGGACAGCACGCACGTCCTGGCCGCGGTGCGTGCCCTGAACCGGGTAGAAGTCGTCACGGTCACCTTCCGCAACGCCCTCAATGCGCTTTCTGTAGCCGCCCCCGATTGGCTCACCGGCCATCTCCAGCCCGAATGGCGCGAGCGTTACGGGTACCGGCTCGAACCGGGACCCCGGCCACGCAACAAGGCCGAGCGTGCCCAGTTCGCTCAAACCGTTGGCGCGGACGGAATCGTGTTGTTCCGTGCCCTGTCGGCGGAAGATGCTCCTGGTTGGCTCTGGCAGCTTCCAGCCATCGAAACCCTTCGGCAGGTATGGCTCCAGAATTACGCTCCAACCCACGAGGGCGCGCTGAGCTTTCGTGAGCAGGACCATCCGCCCGCCGGGCGGTTTGTGAGCTCGCCTTTCGATGCTGACGCCAAGCTCGGCGTCAAGTACTCGACGTCGTGGGTTGGGTACAAGGTTTACCTGACCGAGAGTTGCGACGAGGATCTGCCCCACCTCGTGACGAATGTCGAGAGTTCGCCCGCCACGACGTCCGACATGGCCGTGCTACCGGAGGTCCATCGACATCTGGAGCTGCGAAATCTCTCGCCCGAACGCCACTTCGTGGACAGCGGGTTTATCGCGGCCGAGTCGCTGGTGCAGGCCGAGGATCAGGGCATCACCTTGCTGGGCCGAGCACGGCCGAACGTCCAAAGGCAGCTTTCGGGACCGGAACGGTTCTCGATCGAAGATTTTGTGGTGGACGACGCAGAGCAGCGAGTGACGTGCCCGGCGGGCAAGGTGAGCCAGAGTTGGACGTCTGCCCACAATCTCGACCAGGCCGTCATCAAGGTCAAGTTTTCCCGCACCGACTGCTTGCCCTGCCCATTCCGGGAGAGGTGCACCAACGACGCGCGGCGATCCATCACTCTTCGCCCACAGCGGGTTCGTGAGGCTTTGCAGCGGCGACGAGTCGAGCAGGAGACGCGGGAATTCATCCGCACCACGCGGATACGGGAGGGGATCGAAGGTACGATCTCGCAGGGCGTGCGGGCCTGTGGGATGAGGCGTTCACGCTATCGAGGGCTCGCCAAAACGCAGTTGCAGCACCTGGCGGTGAGTTCGGCGATTAACCTGCAACGGGTAGCGGATTGGCTGATGGGGGTGCCGCGCGAACTGACCCGACAGGCCGCCTTCGTTCGGCTCTACCCGACGGCCGCGTAGGTTTGCCAGCGGTATCGAGAGGGCGCCAGAACCATTTTTATGGGTCTCCCTAGCTTTTGGTGACGCGGGCTGCAGGATGCGGATACTCAGGGCATGGACCTCCAGCTCTGTCTCCCCGATCCCGAGCTGCTGGCACTGCAAGCCACGACGGTGCAGCCTGAAGTGTTGTGGCTCGACCTGGAAAGTCGAGCGCCGAGCGGCGTCTGCCCCAGGTGTGGTCAGCCTTCGTCTCACCGGCACAGCCGCTACACCCGCATCCTCAAGGACGTCGCCCTGCTGGGGCGACGGGTACGTTTGCGCCTGACGGTCCGCAAGTTCTTCTACAACTCGGTCGGATACGCGTAGCGCATCTTCTGTGAACGCTTGCCCTCAGTCGCCTTCCCCTGGCGGCGCAAGACGGTGCGGCTGGAGCGGCAGAACACCTTGGTCGCCTTGGAAGTGGGTGCCGAAAGTGCGGCCCGCGTCCTCGGGCACTGTGGCTGCCCGGTGAGTGCCGATACCCTGCTCGCCGGGATCCGGCGCCTGTCCCCCGCACCCAATGTCGTCCCAGTTCTATATCTGGGCATCGACGACTGGGCATGGTGCAAGGGGAAGGCGTACAGCACCATCCTATCCTGGTGGACCTGGAGCGGCACTGCGTCGTCGATCTGTTGCCGGATCGGGAAGCGGACACGCTGGCGGGGTGGCTCGCGAGCCACCCCGAAGTCGAACTGATCACCCGTAATCGTGGTGGGGCCCATCAGGAAGGGGCCGCGCGAGGGGCGCCTCAAGCCCAGCAAGTCGCCGACCGCTGGCATCTGCTCAAAAATCTGCGCGAGACCCTGGAGCGGTATTTCCAACGCACGCACACGACCTTCGCCGCTTTGCAGAAGGCTCTTTCCGCGTCCGATCCTGTGCCAGATGAAGCTGTAGAGGAAGGAACGCCGGAAGAGCCTGCCGCCCAGCCCCAGACTCAGCCTCATCCCCCTTCCGCCCACAAGCAGCACTGCTTCGAGGCGGTCAAACGCCTGCTGGCCCAGGGACGGTCGGTCAAGCAAACGGCCCGTGAGGCGGGCGTCGCCATCGGCACGGTCAGGAAATACGCCCAGTTCGAGCAGCATCCCGGCTCAGCGGCGCGGCCACCGCGCCGCCGCGTGGTTGCCCCCTACCAGACGTGGCTGACTGCGCAATGGCAGGCGGGCAGGTGCAACGCTATGACGTTGCACCAAGAGCTACGGGGGCAGGGCTACCCGGGCGGCTACACGGCGGTCCGTGAGTTCTGTCGACAACTTCGCCTGGCCGCGCTGCCAGGGACGCCGGGCAGCTCAGCCCAACGTCGCTTCGTCTGTCCCTCACCCAGGACGCTTTCCTGGGCTGTGTTGATTCCCGGAACCATTCGCGTATCGGAAGTGGGCGCGTTGCTGGAAGCGGGTCGGGCCACGGTGCCCGAGTTCGTGCAGGTGGAACGGCTGTTGACGACGGACTGGAAGCTGCTGGGGGGGCACGAGGCCCAGCCCCTGCGGGGCTGGCTGACGGAGCTGGAGAAAAGCGGGATCAAAGAACTTCAAGCGTTTGCGGTTGGGCTTGACCGCGACTTCGACGCCGTGATGGCGGCGTTGGAGACGTCGTACAGCGACGGACAGGTGGAGGGACAGGTCAACCGCCTCAAGACCATCAAGCGGGGGCTGTACGGTCGGGCGGGCCTGGACCTGCTCAAGGCCAGGGTGCTACACCGCGCCCACCGCCCGGCGGCCCGCGTCACCAAAAGCGAGAGATTTTGGGTCTTCGCAGATCTTGGTGAACCGACCTCAGGCTTCCATACTCGGGAATGGACGTGTCCGCTTACCTCCCGAATCCCGGCACCTTCACCCTCGTAAACACCCGGGTCACGTCCCAGGTCGTCTGGCTCGAAGTCGAGAGTCGAGCTTGCTCGACTCCCTGCCCCCGGTGCGGTGTGCCCTCCACCCGCCGTCACAGCCAGTACACCCGCATCCTCAAAGATCTGCCCCTCTTCGACTGTCGTGTTCGTTGGCAGCTGACGGTACGTAAGTTCTTCTGCGACGTCCTGGACTGTCCACAACGGATCTTCTGTGAGCGACTGCCAACGGTGACCGCCCCCTGGCGGCGGGCGACCTTGCGACTGGAAAGGCAGCAAGGCCGAGTCGCCTTGGAGGCAGGGGCACAAAGTGCGACCCACATTCTCAGAGAACTCGGCAGTGGGGCAAGTGCGAACACGCTGCTGGTGCGGCTCCGGGCGTCACCGACATCGGCCCCGCACCTGCCCGTCCGGTCGCTGGGAATCGACGACTGGGCGTGGCGCAAAGGACAACGGTACGGCACAATCCTGGTCGATCTGGAGCGACACCAGGTCGTCGATCTGCTTGCAGATCGAGAAGCAGCCCCGCTGGTCGCCTGGCTCAACCAGCATCCTGAAATCGAACTCATCACCCGCGACCGCTCCACGGCGTATCAAGAAGCGGTCACCCTCGGTGCGCCCCAAGCGGCTCAGGTGGCGGACCGCTGGCACCTCGTGAAAAACGTACGTGAGACGCTGGAACGGTTTGTCCTTCGCACCTATAACACTTTCCGAACCATCACCCGCACCTTACCCACAGACCCCGTCCCGCCCCCTCCGAGTCCTGCCGTTCAAGAACCGCTCCTCTCCATTGACGCTGCGCCTTCGGGGATGGGTCCACCGACGTCCAGGCAGACAGCGCGTTTTGTGGCGGTGAAAGACAAATTGCAGCAGGGGCTGTCTGCCAA
This sequence comes from Deinococcus metallilatus, assembly GCF_004758605.1. Lineage (NCBI taxonomy): Bacteria > Thermotogati > Deinococcota > Deinococci > Deinococcales > Deinococcaceae > Deinococcus > Deinococcus metallilatus. The sequence continues at coordinate 131,171 of NZ_CP038510.1, read as the reverse complement.
ACAAGTCGCCCGCGAAGCTGGGGTTGCTCTGGGAACCGTCAAGAAATATCTCCACCTGGAGCAGCATCCCGGTAATGCCCGGCCCAAGAGACGACCACGCGAACTCGCGCCATTTCACGGCTGGCTCCAACAACAGTGGGCCGGTGGGACAAGAAACGCCTCTGCGCTTCATGCGGAGCTTCGGACCAAGGGCTATACAGGTGGATATACCACTGTTCGAGAATACTGTCGGCAACTTCGTCTGGGAGATCCGACACAGCCCCGTCCCTGGGTTTGTCCGTCGCCCAGGACGTTGTCCTGGGCCATCCTTAACCCCCTGCTGATCCGGGCACCTCAACTCGTGACCTTGCTTGAACGGTGCGCGACCGAACATCCTGAATTCTCCAAGGTCGCTCAGATCCTCACGAACGGCTGGAACATGTTCAGGCGGACGTCAACGACCCCTTTGAGAGCATGGCTCACAGCCCTGACGGACAGTGGGGTTCAAGAGCTTCAAGCGTTCGCGGTCGGAATTGACCGCGATTACGACGCGGTCCAGCGCGCCTTGGAGACCGCGTACAGCAATGGCCAGGTGGAAGGTCAGGTGAATCGACTGACATCTTGCAGTTTTAAAAAAAGACGTCTGGAACGTGCTTTTGGCCCCATAGTGGGGTGTGTATCCAAAAGAACGGCGTCCCAGACGACTTTATTCTGACATCCTGCGCTGCTTTTCCCGTAAGCAGCACCGGGAGTCGTTCGAGGTCTTCCTCGACCTGCTGCTGGACGGTTCGGGCAGACCGCTGCCGGAACGGGCCACCGTCAAATCACCCTCGGCCCTCAGCCGCTTCCTCAACCATGCGGCTTGGGATACCCGGCGGCTCTGCCGGGTGATGCGTCGGCACGCCCAAGAGACCTTGCAGGACTTCTAGCGACAGCAGCCCCATCAGCGCCCCCGACTGGACCTGCTGGTGGACCTGACCAGCCTGGAAAAGACCGGCAAGTTCAGCGAACTTGCCGACTGGGTTCACACCTTCAACAGCGTCCACGGCGTACATCTCGTGGTGCTGTACCTGTGCTGTGGAGAGCTCCGGCTGCCCTGGGCCTTCCAAGTCTGGCGGGGGAAGGGGTCCCCTTCCCCCGCGCAGCTCGCGTTGAAGTTGCTCCGCACCGTTCCTGCCGCCCTGCTGGCTGGAAAACGGCGTCCCCGTCAGCGTGCAGACGGGGGATTCGAGAGCGCCCAATTTATCCAGGGTGTGTTGAGTCGAGGGTTGGACATCGTGGTGGGGGTGCGTTGCACCCGCAAGCTGGAGGATGGCCGCCAGATACGGGACCTGATGGTGCGAGACAGCCGAGTCAAGCCCCGTGGGCTTGACCCGACCATGTGCGTCTCCTGGGTCTGGTTGTACCGGAACAAGGAGCCAGAACAACGGTTCGTGATGTCGAATCTCGACCTGGGCGGCAAGTACCTGGCCCGGGTGGGGAAGCGCCGCTGGCGGATCGAAGCGTTCTTCAAAACAGTCAAGGGCCGCTTCGGACTCGAACGCTTCGCCCAACACAGCAAACAGGGGGTATTGCGCTGGTGGTGCCTCTCCGGGATGGCCTTCCTCCTTTGCCATTTCCAGGATCTCGACCTGTCTGTGGCGGTGCGGGAGACCTGGCCGGACTGGGGCAACTTGGCGAGAACCGTTCGGTTCTCGTTCGTCCCCGAGGTGCGTCGCCGAGCACTTCAACTGGAACTCATCGCGCTTGACGCCTTCCAGCACGCACTTTTTGCACCCTCAGCTTAAACTGCAAGATCTCAGTCGACTTAAGACGCTGAAACGGAGCATGTACGGTCGGGCGAGACTGGAGTTGCTCCGGGCACGGGTGTTGTACCGCTCGGGCTCCGCCTGAGGGCGGTTCACCAAGATCTGCGAAGACCCTTTATCCCGCCATCGTCAGTGGAGGGTTACCTTGTCGCCTCCTGCACCTCCAGCGTCCGCTCGCCGTCCTCGGTATCAAAGGTATAGGCGCGCACCGCCAACTCGTCGCACTCCTGCCGGAGCACCAGCAGGGGCCGGTGGCGGTCCACCAGTTGCAGCGCATGCGCCTGGCGCACCAGACGCGCTTCCTCCTCCGGGCCACCCACGCCGGTGGGAAAAGCCAACCACTGTCCCACCCAGTCGATGCTCGGGGAGACGGTCACCCGCAGCGCGTCCGTCCAGCCCAGGACGTACTCGGACTGCATCGCAAACGGCTGCCCGGGGTCGTACTCCACCCAGCGGATGTAGCCCGCCAGGGACGCACAGACGATCTGGAGCCGCTCGCCCTCCGCCTCCCAGTGTCCGAACACTGGGCCGCTACGGTAAGCCGGGGTCACCCCCAGTTGGTTGTGGAAGAAGGCCACGGCACCCTCACTCAAGGACACGCTTCTGGTCGGCTGACTGCCGGGGTGGTCCTGGGGCTCCCACGCTGGAGTCAACCCTAGGAAACGGCGGTGGGCACGGGCAAGTTCAAATTCCATAACTTCCTCCTCCAGAACATGAGTGACGGAGCAGGTGGTGGGCAACCAGCCGGAGAGAACCGTGAGGGAGGTCAGCAGGGTGACCGTGAGCATGCTCGTCCCGAGCTGACCACCCCTTTTGATCCTCAGAGCCGGCCGCCTCACTGCTTCTCGGCAGGTGAGGTCCAGGAGGGGTCGCAAGGAATCTCCTCGCCTTCCTCATCCCCAGACCAGGCCCGGATAATGGCCTGCTCCCGGGTGCGGCCCAACACGATCAGCGGACGCATCTCATCAATCAGCCCCCGGTCGTACGCCGCCCGTAAGAAGGCCTCCTGGTCGGTGTGGCTTCGACCCGACCACACCCAGTACCCCACCCAATCCACCTCGGCCCCCTGATTCAGCGCGTCCACCGCACCCAGCACATAGGGTGCATCCATCTCCAGGGGGCCACTGACCTGCCAGGGGTAGCCCCCGGCGATGAGGTGGGTCACCCACACCTCTCCCCCCTCCCGTCGGCCCAGAGCTGGACCCCCGGCTGCCAGCCCGGGCGGGCTGAGCAGGCCCTTGGCCTGCCGAACAGCGTCCGGTTCGAGCCGAACCCCGGTCACGGGTTCCGGGGTGGGACGGGGGACCACCAGGCCCAGCAGGCGGCAGTGCAGATCGGTGATCACGCGACCTCCCCGCCGTTCTCGACCCGCTGCACCAGTGACACCAGCACCGTGTGGATCACGGCCTGGAGCATCCAGTCGATCAGTGGCGGCCGCCTTCCGGGGAGCAGGATCACCAGCAGGTGATCCGGGGACAGCCGGGGGCGGACCACCACGGTCATCGGCGGGGTCATCCGCGCTCCCCGGCCATCTGGGCCTCCTCACGCATGGCGATCAGGCGCAGGGCGAGCAAGGCAGCCGTCGCGCAGCCGCTCAACTGCCAGTCGATGATGCCGCCCAGAGGCCGCTGGGCCGGATGGTAAAGCTCATAGTCGATGTCGCTGACGAGAAAGGGAGACTGACCTTCGTGAATCTCCCAGTCGACCTGCTCGTCGGTGATGACTTCGGCGCTGCGGGCGAGGAGGGTCAGCAGAACCTCCGGGCGGACGAGGTGCCGCCGGTAGACCCCGGGGCTGACGGTCAGGGTGGCCCGGGGATTCATGCCCGCACCTCCAGGGGGCGGATCGAGCGGACGTCATCCGAGCCGATGAGAATGCGGGCCGAACCGTTCTCCGCGTCGTAGAGGTCGATGTAGCGGTCGGTGATGGCCTCGACGGCGTAGCGCTCCCGGCGGTAGGTCACCAACTGACCGACGCCATACTCCGCGAGAATCGCCGTGGCTGGAGAGCCTGTGGGCGCAGCAGCCTGTGGCCGCGCCCGCCACGCCTCGGCACGCCCAAGGGCCTTGGGCAGCAGCGTGTCGATGCCAAAGCGCTTCGCGGTCCAGAAGCTGTCCTGCGCGACTTCCCTGGTGGCATCGGTCAGCAGCGAGAGAGCAGCCTCCAGGTCTCCGCCACAGTCGGACAGCAGGGTGTTCAGGGCCTTACGGCGGGGAGTACTCAGCCCGCTGGCCTCGGGCAACCCTCCCCGGTGCCTGTTCCAGGTGTCCAGCAGCCGGGCGAGCGCCTCCGTGCTTGCCAGTGGGATGCTGCACACGTCATCCTTGCCCTCTGGAGGCAGGAATTTCTTTTCAACCTTCTCTCTAAAGGAAGGGGGTGGGGTCTGCCGGACAACTGGCGGCTGGGTTTCCCCGTCACTGGAAACGGTGGGCAGCCCCGTCAAGGAAGCGCGGGGAGCAGTGGGTTCTGCTTCGCCTTTCTGCCGGGTTATCCCCTCCCCGACTTCCGCAGGGGTCTGAAGTGTCACCAGGCACTCCCGGATGTGTTCCGGGTTCACCCGGTAGAAGTTGCGGGCCGGAAGCCCCTTGCGCCTGACCTCGACCATCCCGGCGCAGACGCGCAGGCAGCGGCGGATCTGCTCCGGTGAGAGATTCAGGATTCTCCGCCAGGCCTCGTGCGATTGCTCGAACCAGCCTTCGGCGTCGGCAGCGTGTTCGCTGAGATAGCAGCACTGAGAAAGGAAGGCCGCAGCGGTGCAGTCGCCCAATATTTTGATGAACGGTGCCGGTACGGCGATCACGGGCTGCTGACCGAGGGTCTCCCTCACCAGCGTCACCGCCAGCCCCGTCCGCCCAACAGCGGTGTAGGATGTCATTTGATCCTCCAATACGTTGGATTCCCGAAGGGGAAGGTTTCCTAGGCCTTCTATCCCCTTCGGTGCAGTGATAGTAACATATTCTGTTACCATAGGTCAAGTTTCCTAACGTCTTGAGGTAGGCGGCAGTGATAACTTGACGGGGATGAACGAGGATGTCCGCGCATTCGTCAAGCAGGTCATGCTTGAGCAGGACATGTCTCAGGGAGAACTTGCTCGCAGGACTGGTCTAGCGCGCCCAGCAGTCACCAGACTCTTAAATGGCACGGTTGGCAAAATTCCCGAAAACTGGCAGCGCATCCTTGACGAACTCGGGATAGAGATCATCGCTGTCAAGAAATCTGATCGGTGAGGGGCGTTTCCGGCGTCGCCTTCTCCCCGTCAAAGGGCATCTACCGCACTCCTCTCCATATGGAGAGCTTTGATGGGGTAAGCTGACAGTAGAAACACAGCCCGCACCACAAAGGCAGCGGAAGGGACGAGTTTGGCCTCATCCCTCCCGTGTCGCCTGCTCACGGGTCTTCACTCCTCGCGCGGCATTGGCCCCCCGGCCTGTTGCAACGACCCCCAGCGGCTCACGCTGTTGGCCGCCAGATTGATGGTCAGGTTGTCCCAGGTCTGCCCCTCGTCGTTTGTGACGTGTAGGGTAAACGGCTTCCTGAGGTCCAGCTTGAGGCTCCCCCGCAGGCCACCGTCCACCCACAGCGGCTGCGGCTTCCCTCCCTGGGTGACCGAGATCGCCCCATGGCTGGGGCCGTCCAGCACGCTGATCCGGCCATTCCTGAGCGTGTAGGTGACCAGATCAAAGGCGCCCAGATCGATTGCCAGGGCGTCCTTCTTCGGCGTCCAGGCCAGCGGTCGCGGTGGTTGGGCGCTCCAGTGGACATCCAGATCGAGCATCTCCGGGTCAGTCCGCGACGAGGTCCACCACTTCATCAGGCGGGGATCACTCACGGTCAGCTTCATGCCCTCACAACTGGCCTTGAGCGTGCCCAGTTGAAACGAGGTCTTCGTGACCCTCGCGCCGCTCGCCTTGGCGTAACGGCCATCGTCATCGTCGCCGAGAACCTCCAGACCATCGCGACAGTTAAAGGTGAACTTCGTGGTGACCGAAGGTTTGGGGAAAGCGGCCGGGAAGGTCACATCCAGTTTCAGTTGCGGCACGGACAGACGATTCCCCAGCGCACTGTTTAGCGTGACGTTGCTGAGGGTCACGGCCGAGGCGGCAGAACTGGAGCACAGGGCCAGCACAAGCAATTTTTTCATGGGCACACTCCTTCGGTCTTCTCGAGATAGGGTTTTTCACGCAGGGCCGGGATCAAGTTGGCTTCGGCCAGGTGGAGGTCACCGCCAACACAGTTCATCGCCCCTCCGATTTCTGGTCACGGCCTTCCAGATGCCCCAGGGCACATGGACACATGGAGGCGGCGCTCGGTCGCGACTCCGGAAAAATCGAGGAGAGAGCGTTCACCCGCTGGAGAGCAACGAACCCAGACCCAGAGACTTTCTCCGGCAACACCTCCCCAACTCGCAGGCTTGCGCGTCCAGGCGTGCCCATCCTCAGCGCTTCTCTGCTTCCCAGGTGTCACCACTCTTGTAGAAAACGAGGGAGAGTGGGACATGGCTCGGGTCGTTACGGGTCGGCCCAAAGGCCGCCAGCACCTCGCGCGTGGCCCAGACCTCCGGCTCCAGGGTCAGCTTGCCGTCCGCGAGGTACTTGTCCGGCGCCGCCTGCCTGAGGTTGGACAGAGACGTCAGCCTGGATTTGCCGAAGCAGAAGCGGGGGATACCGTACGTGTCGATCCGGGCATGCTGGAGCAGAGCCTGATATTTGGCGGTAGGAGTCACTTTGTACTGCCCGTTGCCGAGGTCCGTCACAGCGAAATAGCCCGCCTTGATTGCCGCCTGGGTCTGGTCATCCTCATAGGACGACGCGCTGATCTTGGTCGGCGCTGCGGTGAAGATGGAGACGGTGCAGAACGTCCGCTCGCTGGTCGACGGCTTGGTCTGCGCCGCCTTCAGCAGGGTGTCCTTTATGCCGTCCCCGGTCTTCTGAGCTGGGGCGGCGCTCGGTGATTCCTGTGTGACCGCCTGTTTCGCTGGGCAGGCCGTCAGCAGCAGGGTCAGGGCAAAAAACAGGGGGGACAGGCTCTGGTTCACGGCGAACTCCAGGGATAGGAAACGGGGCACATTTCCAGTATTTTGACTATAAAAGAACCTTCTGTAAAGCGACGCTTCCTGGCAAGTCGCATGCGGGGTCGGCGCCCCACACCCTGAGGGGATGCCCCGCAAGCCCCGCAAGGTCCATCGGCCCGACGAAGACGAACTCGCCTTTCGCCGCGCGCTGGGTCAACGCATCCGCGACCTCCGTACACCAAAATTCAGTCAAGACGAGTTTGCGGACGAGATTGATGTGTTTCGCAGCCACATGAGCACCATTGAGCGCGGCAAGACCGACCTCAAACTCTCCACCGCCCGCCGGATCGCCAAAGCCCTCGGCATGGAACTCGATGAACTGCTGAAGCTGGAGAAGTGATCGGGGCTTGCAGCCACACTCACGGGGAGGAATCTGGGGCAGGGGCTGACACGGGCGCGGAACAGGACCGGCGGTGAGCGGTCAGCCTGGCGAGCAGCTCGGCTGAACCTGGCAAACACACCCACGGGCAGGCCATCCTGGAGTCATGACGGAGACAAGTACGGACCACGCCGCCACCGACCCGCAGTACAAGAAGCTCTCGGAAATCGCCCAGCAGTACCAGCCCGAAGACCTGCTGCTGATCCTCGATCCCTTCGGGGAGGGGCTGAGCAGTGCCGTGCAGGCGCTGCCCCTCGCGGACAAATTCGATGTGCGGGTAATGGAACAAGACGGCCAGATCAAGAAACGCCAGATGCCCGACGAGTTGGTAAGGCTCACCCCGGAAGGCGAAGCCTGGTTTGACCACAAGGCGCAGGAAACCCGCCAGGTTCACCTCGAAGAGCGGGGCAACATCGCCGTGAATGCGGAGCGCATCCTCTCCGGCCAGGATGATTTCGCCGCCCTCTTCGAGGCCCGCCGCAAGTTCATTGTCCAGAAACTCAAAGACGAGAAGAAGGGCAAGGCAGCGACCAGCACCACCACCGGCAAGAAAGCCAGCGGCAAAACCGCCACCGACAAAGCCACCCGAGCTTCCCAAACCAAACCCACCCAGAACGGCGGCGCACCTGCTTCCGCTCCCAGCGCCAGCCCCACGACGCCTGAAGCATGACCCGCGAAAAACGCCCCCCCAACCGCCAGCCCGTCCCCCTGATCACGCCGGGGGAGAAGCAACACCTGACGAAACTCTACATGGACGACGGTGCCTGGACCTACAGCGAGGCCGTCTCCTTCCTGGGGGAAGCCCGCTTCCGCGAGATGCTGCAAGACCGCCTGCTCGGCAGGCAGGACACCGAGATGGGGCCGGTGTACCACCTGCTTGCCCGGGGCAGGCTCGCGGCCTTCGGCACCGCCGATGAAGCCGCCTCGCTCACCAGACAACTGGACCTCGCCTACCTGCGGCTGAGCATGGCCGAACTGGGCTGGCGCTTCACGGACAAGACCTCGCCCTTCTACCGGGGATTCGACAAGCTCTTCCCCGGCCTCAAGTTCAGGGAGGCCGAAACCACTCTGGGCCGGGTGCTGCTGGCTGGCAAGCTGAGCGGCGGGGGCTACAGCGTGGACGGGATCGAGCGGCTGATGCGGCAGGTCAAGAGTACCGCCCTCTCCCGCAATCTGCTGTTTGTCATCCTGACGCCACACGCGCGCCGGGGCCAGCAGCGGGCACAGGTCCACAGTTCCGCGCTGCGCCTGATTCACCACCTACCCCGGGTGGGCGGGGCAACCTTACCCGCTTCAACCCGGTGTCAGGCCACAAGACAAACCCCGACCCCAACCCCATCCTGACCTCCGTGGGTGCCCAGAAGCAACGCGAACGCGGCGTCATCCCGGACCTCACCCTGGACATTCTGCAGATGAACCGCAAGGACCGAATCGAACAGGCACAAGCCGCCATCGAGGTAGATCAGGTCCTCTCGGAAGCCCAGCTCGCCCGGTACTACGGCCTGGGTCCCGCGGACCTCACGGGCCGCCTGGTCACCCAGGCCATCCTGCGGCCCAGCAAAAATCGGAGCGCACACGAAGTCCAACAACGGGTCGTGGTGGCCGACCGGCGGGTGGCACGGCTGGACGACAGCAACCTGAACCACCGCCTGACCACCGCACAGATGCGCCTGGACCTGGGCATCGCCGCCGACCCGGAACGCTGGCGCGTGGAACAGAGAAACGCCCTGAAACTGGAAGTCCCGGACGCAATTCACATCACCGGAGACGGCGAACGTTGGGCCATCGAAGCGGACACCGGGCAGTACAACATGCCCACCATCCTCCGCAAATTGCAGGCGTTCAAGGACCAGGAGTACGCCGAGATCATCTGGGGCACGCCGTCCAGTGTGCGGGTCAAGAATCTCACGCAGAAGATCGGACGCGATCTCCGGCCCACACTGAAACTCACCCAATGGTGGTGATTCATCTGCCCCAACAAAGCCGCTCTCCTGACCGGGAGTGGCCTTCTTCCTGGCCGCGACATCCTCACCTCTTCCTGCAGCACAGGCTCAACGGCAGGCCACGGACACGACCCGCTGTACCCGCCCTCATCGCTCCGGTCCACAGCCCATGAGACGGCTCCCGAAACGCTCCCTGTCTCTGGGTTGCGGCCTGTTCCTTGCCGTTCTGGGTCTGCTGCTGCTGGCATATCCGTTCGCCAATTCCTGGGTAACGGAAAGAATGGTGGCGCAAGATGAGCAGGCGGCGACCCTGTTACGAGTTCGGAAGGTGCAGGTTCTCCAGGCCTGCGAAGCACATCTCCACGCCAGAAAAGTGTCGGGACACGTCCTGCTCCCTCCCCAGAACAGCCTCATGCCAAGTGGCTACATGAGCCGTCTCAGCACCGGCAACCGCCACCTGTGGACGGTAAGCGGAGAGTGGCAGGACAGGGCTGGAACACCTCCCCGGTTCTTCACATGCTCCGCGACAGAAGACGAACATGGCCTCCGGATAAACCACGTGAACTGGAACTGAAGCCAGCACACGGACCCGGACAATGTGCCGGTTGGGGACTCCAGAGGTCGCGCATCAGCACCAGAAAAGGGCCGCCTCCAGTTCACAACCCTGTCCTCTCTGTTGCCCCTTCACCTCCAGTTCTGATCCACGAAACTGCACTGTGAACGTGCATGGCACACCCGGCAAGAGGACGAACTCTGATACGCTTCTTCTAGTTCGTCCTGCTTCCCGGAATTACCGTTCCTCACGAATCGCACCCTCTCACATAAAGAGAGCCGGGTCCAACTTCGTAGGAATAAAATGGGCCTTTGAGACCCTCAAGGCCAAACTTATCTGGAACGGGGAAGCGGAAATCAGACCCTCAAGGCCAAAGGTGTCTGGAAACGAAAGCGTTCCTACTACATAGATAGATTGCCCCAACCTTCCCCCCGCCCCCGGCATTCCCACCCTGGCCGGAAGGCTTGTGCATCCGCCCCCACGCCACCACCCGGCCCTGGTCAGGGTGCGAAACACGCCGACCTTCACTTCTGCCTTGGCCTCTCACGCTGCCTGCTTCTGCGTCTGCCTCAGCGTCTCCTCTGGCCCTGGGTGGAGCGGCGGTCTGGGGGCGGCAGCGCCCGGACCCTGCGGGTCCTGTGGGGCGCTGCGCTGGGCATCACAGGGGAGAGGCGTCACCCCTGGCGGGGTGCAGGCGGGCACCTCCGTGAACGGGAAAGGCAGGTGAGAGTTGACCGAGCGACGTGACGACCTCCACACCTGGGAAGCTTCGGCTTCCCATTTTTTTTGCCTGACTTGCCCCGAGCCGGGGGGGAGAGCGGGGACGCGGTTTCCCCGAGCGCCGTCCTGTCTTGAGGGGAGTGGCGTCACCCTGACGGGTGAAGGCAGGGGCAGTTCCGGAAGGACCGAAGGGCCAGCCGCGCCCGGTGTCCGCACGTCACCGAACTGGTCTTCCCCGCAGGCCGCCAGCGTTCACCCCACGCCTCTTTTCCGCCCGGCTCTCCCCTCCTCCGCGGGGCAAGGACGGTCCCCATGAAGTAACGCCACCCCCCACAATTCACGGGAAGTCTGCGCCGGGCTTCCCACTTTTTTTTGCCTGACTTGCCCCGAGCCGGAGAGAGAGGACGCGGTTTCCCCGAGCGCCAGCCTGTCTTCTGGGGAGCGGCGTCACCCTGACGGGTGAAGGCGGGCATGGGATACGACTTTCACGGTCAGTGGCACGCGGCGAACCCGGACGGCACCTTCGAGACGCTGGAGTTGGGGCGGAACGCGGAGCTGTTCTCCCTGTTCGGACTAAAGTGCTCGAACCTGGACCTCCCGCCCCTCCGGCAGGTGGAAGCGCCGACGGCGCTCGGCCTCCAGCGTTACCCGGACGCGCCGGTGCAGGGGTGCGTGACCCTCACGGACCTGCTCGCCTACGACTCGTAGTCGTAGGCGTGGCAGTAGCGAAAGTTCTTCTTGCTGGCTGGCAAACTGCCGGTGCCGGTGGGCACCCGATATCTCCGCGAGTGCATCCTGCCCCGCGTGCGGGAGCTGGCGCGGGGGCGCGAGGTGTACTGCACCTACGTGCGCGGGTCATCGACTCGGGAGGCCCGTACAGGGCTTCCCATTTTTTTCAGGGGCGCGGCGTCACCCCTTCACGGGGTGAAGGCACGCAGGAGGAACACCATGCATCAGATGCCCGACTTTGACTGCCACAGACCCGGATGCGGGGAGACGGTCACCGGTCCTTCATGCGGCCGACCCTCGATGCGGGCGGGCGCCAGCTGCGGGTGTACGCCACCGGCCGCGGCGGCAACCAGGCCAGCGCCGTGCAGGCGGTGAGCGTCGGCAAGCCCTGGACAGCCCCACGGCCTTTTTGAGAGGAGAGCTTTGGCACCGAGGCTCTCCTTCTTCCTGCGCCTCTCCGGTGCCAGCCTTCACGCCGCGCGCCTGGCCCTTACCGCGCCGTGATCCGGTCCACCTCGGCCAGTTCCCCGGCGCTGAGGGACCAGGTGACGGCGGCGACGTTCTGTTCGACCTGTTCGGGGCGGGTGGCCCCGGCGATCACGCTGCTCACCACGTCCTGCGCGGCCAGCCAACTGAAGGCCAGTTCAAGCAGGGTGTGCCCGTGCCCCCGGCTCTCCGCGAACTGGCGCAGGTCCTCGACCACCTGCCAGTTGCGCTCGTTCAGGTACCGGTCCTGGGCGCCGGGTGACCCGGCCAGACGGGTGCCCTCGGGAAGTGCCTCTCCCTGATGGTACTTGCCGCTCAGCAGACCGCTCGCCAGCGGGAAGTAGGGCAGCAGGCCCAGCCCCAGTTCGCGCATGGTCGGGAGCAGCTCCGCTTCCGCCCCCCGCACCAGCAGGCTGTACTCGTCCTGGCAGGACGTGAAGCGCGTCAGGTGCTGCCGCCGGGCGACGGCGTCCGCCTCACGGACCTGGGCGGCGGGCATGTTCGAGCAGCCGGTAAACCGGACCAGGCCGCGCTGCACCAGTTCATCCAGCGCGCCCAGCGTGTCCTCGATGGGCGTGTCGGGGTCGGGCCGGTGGAGCTGGTAAAGGTCGAGGTAATCGGTCCCCAGCCGCTGCAAGCTGGCCTCCACCGCCCGGCGGATATAGGCAGGCTTCGCGCCGCTCAGCTCGCCGTCTTCCCCCATCGGGGCACCGAACTTGCTCGCCAGGACGATGTTCGCGCGCTCCCGGCCCAGCGCCTTGCCCAGCATCACCTCCGAGCCGCCCCGGTTGCCGTAGATGTCCGCCGTGTCGAACAGGGTGATGCCCAGGTCCAGCGCCCGGCGCACCACCGCGTCCGTCCCCGCCTGGTCGAGCCGCCCCCCGAAGTTGTTGCAGCCCAGCCCCACGAGTGAAACCTGCAATCCGGAGTGTCCCAGCGCGCGTGTCTGCATACGGGCCATCCTTCCCGCGCGGGCAGGCGCGGAGAGTAATTCCGCCCACAGACCTGTCTTCGCGATTTCTAAGGAAAGACCACGCGGGCAGAGGACGCCCGGCCCGTCCGAACTCCGTCTGCCCGCGCCGACCAGGCACCTACACGCCCATCAGCTCCTGCACCAGCGCCCGGTTCTCCGCCAGGTGCGCGGCGTCGCCCTCGAAGGCGACGGTCCCGTGGTCGAGGACGTACACCCGGTCGGCCACCGCCAGCGCGAGGTCGAGGTTCTGCTCGGCCAGCAGGATCGTTTCGCCGCTTCCCCGCAGGGTGAGCAGCACGTCGCGCACGACCGTGACCATCAGGGGACTGAGGCCCTCGGTGGGTTCGTCGAGCAGCAGCACGTGGGGGTTCTGGAGGAGGGCGCGGCCGATGGCGACCATCTGCTGCTCGCCGCCGGAGAGGGTGGTGCTGAGGCTGTTCTTGCGCTCCAGCAGGCGCGGGAAGGTCTGGTAGACGCGCTCCAGCGTCCACTTGCCGGGGCGGGCGGCGAGGCGCAGTTCCTCGTCCACCGTCAGTTCGGCCATCACCCGGCGGCCCTGGGGGACCAGCGCGAGTCCGCGCCGCGCCAGAGCGGCGGGTGGGAGGCCCGCGACCGGCTGCCCATCCAGGTTGACGGTCCCCGCCCAGGGTTTGCGCCAGCCCATCAGGGTGGTCAGCAGCGTGGTCTTGCCCATGCCGTTGCGGCCCAGCACGGCGACCACCTCGCCGGGGCGCACGTCCAGCGAGGCGTTCTCGATGGCCTGCGCGCTGCCGTACCCGGCGGTCAGGCCGGACACGCTCAGCAGCGGCGGTTGGGCCATTTCCCCGGCGCTCACCTCGCGGCCCTGGCGTTCCAACGCCTCCCCCACGTACACGGCCTGCACGGCCTCATTCGCGCGAATCTCGGCGGGGGTGCCGGTCGCCAGGTGTTCGCCGTTGCTCAGCACGGTCACGTGGTCGGCAAAGGCCAGGCAGAAGGGCAGGTCGTGTTCGATCAGCACGGTGGTCAGGTCGCGCGGCAGGTTCAGGACGAGGTTCATCACATGGTCGCGTTCGTGCGCGCTGAGGCCCGCCAGCGGCTCGTCGAGCAGCAGCAGCCGGGGGTCCTGGGCCAGCACCATGCTCAACTCCAGTTGCCGTTTTTCCCCGTGCGAGAGGGAATCGGCGGGCGCAGCGGCCTGGGCGAGCAGACCCATCCGGTCCAGCGCCGCGTCGGCCAGCCGCCCGGCCTCGCGGTGGGCGGCGAGGGGTCGCCACAGGTCCCGGCGGGCGGGCGTGTGGGCCAGCACGGCCAGCACCACGTTCTCACGGACGCTCGCCTGGGGAAAGAGGCTGCTCGTCTGAAAGGACCGGGCCACACCCAGCGCCGCGATGCGGTTCGGCGGCAACCCGTTCACCTGGCGACCGTCCAGGCTGACGCTCCCCTCGCTCGGTGGGTATTCGCCGCTGATCACCCGGAAGAGGGTGCTCTTCCCGGCCCCGTTCGGCCCGATCACCGCGTGCCGCGCGCCGGGAGGCACCTCCAGGCTGATGTCCCGCAGAGCGGTCACGCCCCCGAAGCGGCGGGTGACGTGGCTGACCTTCAGGTCCAGCCCCTGCACGGCGGTCGTCATGCTTTCCTCCTCCGTGCGAACAGGGCCCACAGGCCGCCGCTGCCCGACAGCACCAGCGCGATCAGCAGCAGCCCGACCAGCCCCGCCCACAGGTCGGTGTGCGAACTCACCAGGGCTTGCAGCAGCGTGTACAGCACCGCGCCGATCACCGGCCCCCACAGCGAGCGCGCGCCGCCCAGCAGCACCATGATCAGCAGCACCGCGCTTTGCAGCCAGAACAGGTCGGTGGGCGTGACGATCCCGCGGTGATACGCCCCCAGCGCCCCCGCCAGCCCGATAAAGGCGGAGGCGATCAGCACCGCGCCGTACTTGTAGGCGAAGACTGGATAGCCCAGGGCGCGGGCGCGGGTTTCGTTCTGGCGGATGGCCTCCAGCACCCGGCCGAAGGGCGAGCGGGTCAGGCGCGTCAGCAGGAAGAGGGTCAGGGCCAGCGCGCCCAGCACGGTCAGGTACAGGCCCCAGTCGGGCAGACCCGATTTGAAGGTCAGGCCGTCGGTGCCGCCCGTCACGGCGCTCCACTTTTCGGCCAACGCCTGCATCATCTGCGCGAAGGCCAGCGTGATCATCAGGAAGAAGATGCCGCCCGCCCGCAGCGCCAGCGGCGCGGTCAGGGCCGAGTAGAGGGTGGCGATCAGGGCCGCCCCGGGCAGCACCAGCGCCAGCGGCACCCCCGCGCGCATGAGCAGCGCCGCCGTGTACCCGCCCAGCCCCCACATCGCGATATGGCCCAGCGGCGTCAGGCCCAGGTAGCCCACCAGCAGATCGAGGGCGGCGGCGGCCATCGCCCAGCACAGCGCCTCGGTGGCAAGGTACAGCGGGTAGCCGCCCAGCAGGAGCGGGACGATCAGGAGGACGGCGGCCCCGAGGGTCAGCCCGGCGCGCGGCAGCCCTGGGCGCACGGCAGGTGCAGCCTGCACGGTCATGCCGCCCCCAGTCGGCGGCCCAGCAGCCCCTGCGGACGCACGGCGATGACCAGGATCATCAGCGCGAACACCGCGATCTGCGCGAAGGCCGGGAAATACACCGCGCCGAAGCCGTTCACCAGCCCCACCAGGATCGCCGCCAGAAAGGCCCCCTCGATGCTGCCCAGCCCGCCGATCACCACCACGATCAGCGCGTACAGCGTCATGGTGGAGTCGAGGGTGGGTGTCAACGCGAGCTGCGGACTCCCCACCGCGCCCCCGAAGGCCGCCAGCCCGATCCCCGCCGCGAAGGTGAGCATCGAGATGCGCGCGACGGGCAGGCCCAGCGTGGCGCTCATCTGCGGGTCGGCGGTCACCGCGCGAATCTGCGCGCCCGCCAGCGTCCGGCGCAGCACCAGCCGGATCAGCCCGAACACCGCGAGCCCCAGCACGGTCAACACGAAGGGGTAACTGGGGAAGATCAGCCCGCCCAGCGTGATCGGCCCTTCAAAGGGGGCGGGCGGCGACACGCTCTTGATATCCGCCCCCCAGAAAAAGCGCACGGCGTCCGCGATCACGAAGGCCAGGCCCAGCGTGAGCAGCACCTGCCGCAGCTCGTGGCCGCGCAGGCGCGAGATCAGCGTGCGCTCGACGATCACCCCCAGCAGCGCACCCGCCAGCGTGGCGATCAGCACCCCCAACCAGAAATTGCCGCTCGCCTGCGCCACCGTGTACCCGATATAGGCGCTCAGCACGTAAAAGGCCCCGTGCGCCAGGTTCGCCACCCGCGCCACCCCGAAGATCAGCGAGAAGCCCGCCGACAGCAAAAACAGCAGCATCCCGAACGCCAGGCTGTTCAGGAGCTGAAACAGGATCAGTTGCATGTCACCTCTTTCGGAAGTCGGAAAACAGGCGGAGCGGCATCGGGAAAAGAGCCGGGTGCCACTCCGCCTCGGCATGGCCTTACTTGCCGGGGTCCGCGAAGCTGCCGAGGTTCGTGACGAACTTGTTCACCAGGCCCTGGGGCGTCTTCACGACCTGGCGGACATAGATCGGGTTCACCACATTCTGCGTGACCGGGTCGAAGCGGAAGGTGCCGCGTGGCGACTGGAAGTTCACG
The DNA here is from genome assembly GCF_004758605.1 of Deinococcus metallilatus. Classification (NCBI taxonomy): domain Bacteria; kingdom Thermotogati; phylum Deinococcota; class Deinococci; order Deinococcales; family Deinococcaceae; genus Deinococcus; species Deinococcus metallilatus. Next base: position 114,896 of record NZ_CP038510.1, on the reverse strand, counting down.
TCCCGCAGGGCCGCGAGGAGGGCCGCCTTGTCGGCGGTGTTGCCCCGGGTTTTCTTGAGGGCTTCGACGATCACGCGGGCGGTGTCCCAGCCGCGCAGGGCGTACACCCCCGGCACATCGTTGTATTTCTTCTTGTAGGCGTCGACGAAGATCTTGTTCTGGGCGACCGGCAGGTCCTGCACCCAGGGACCGACGCTGATCGCCCCGGCGATGCCGTCGCCCACCGAGTTGAGCAGCTTCTCGTCGACCATCTCGCCCGACACGGCCAGCTTGACGGACTTGTTCAGGCCGAACTGCGTCCACTGCTTCATAAAGAGCACCGCGTCGCTGCCGCTGAGGAAGGCGTAGACCGCTTCGGTCCTGGCCGCCGCGATCCGCGCCAGGTAGGGGCTGAAATCGGTGCTGCCCAGCGGCGTGTACACCTCTCCGGCTACTCGGCCGCCCGCCGCCGTGTAGGAATCCTTGAAGTCCGCGACCGACTCCTTGCCGAAGGCGTAGTCGGCGGCCAGCACGAAGGTGTTCTTGCTGACCTTGTCCGCCACGTACTTGCCGAAGGGATGGCTGAACTGCCAGCCGGAGCCGGAGGCGCGGAACACGTAGGGATTCTTGCGGTCGCGGGTCAGGGCGTTCCCCAGGGCATTGAAGACCACCAGCGGCGTCTTCGCCTCGGCCACCACCGGGGCCAGCGCGTAGGCGCTGGGGGTCAGCACGACACCCGCCAGGATGTCCACCTTGTCACTGTTGATCAGCTTGTTGGCCTTGCGCAGCGCGACCGCCGGATCGGCCTCCTCGTCCCCGCGGATAAGCTGGATCGGGTGGCCCGCCACCTTGTTGCCGATGGAATCCAGGTACAGGGTCATGCCGCGCATGCCTTCCTCGCCAAGCTGCGCGTACACGCCGGAAAAGGGCATGATCACGCCGATCTTGACGGGACTGGTCTGGGCCTGCGCGGTGGCTGTAAGGAGCAGGCCGAGCGAGAGGAACGGAAGGGAACGCTTCATGGTGGACCTCCTGGGGGTCAGCCTTTGGGCTGGGGAAAGGGTGAAGTTCGGGGGTCAGGCGTGATACAGCCACACCCCGTCCTCCCGGCGGCGCTGGAGTTGCCCCCTCAGCCGCAGGTATTCGAGGTGCGCGAGCGTTTCAGCGAGAGCAAAGCGCAAGTTGGCCTCGTTCAGCTCACGGGTGAACATGCGTCTGGAAAGGGTGTAGGCACTGCCCGGCGTCTCGCGGGCGACCCCGAGCAGGAACTCCAGCCGTTCATGATGATGGTCCCGCAGGCTCCGCGCGCGTTCGGCCACGCCCTCCAGCAGCGGGCCGTGATGCCCGACGACCGCGCGGCGGGGAGCCAGCACCTCCAGCCGGTCCAGCGTGCCGAAATAATCCCCCAGCGGATCGGGACGGCTGTAGGCATACAGGCCGATGTTGGGCGTGATCCGCGGCAGGATGGCGTCCCCCGCGATCAGCAGGCTCTCTTCAGCGTTCCAGAGGCCCAGGTGCCCGTCGGCGTGACCGGGCAGCCACAGCACCTCCCAAGCCCGGCCCGCGAGCGGCACGCTCTGCCCCTCGTGCAGCGGCGTCCACTGCCGGGCGGGGCGCAGCATGCGGCGAATGCGGCGGTGGAAGGTGTCCTGTGGCTCCCGCAGTTCGCGGGGCAGGCCGTGTTCCTGCATCTGATCGAGCAGTCGGGGCCGCCAGTTCTCCCAGTCCTGCCAGTAGCGGCCCCCGTGCTCGATCTCGGTGTCCAGCAGGTAGACCGGCGCTCCGCCCTCTTCCAGCTCCCCGGCGATGCCCAGGTGGTCCGGGTGGTGGTGCGTCAGGATCACGCGCTCCACGTCCGGGAGGCGCAGGCCGAGGTGCGCCAGGCCCGCTTCCAGCCCCGCCCGCGCTTCCGGCGTGTCCAGGCCCGCGTCGATCAGGGTGACTGGCCCAGCGGTGTCCACCAGCACGGTCACGGTCCGCATGGGAAAGGGAATGGGCACTTCCAGCACGTGCAGGGTGTCCAGCACACGGGTGACGGTCGGGAACGTGGCCGGGCCGGGCGGGGACGTCATCTCGCCTTCCGAACGGGTGGTGTGCCGATAGGTGCTGACTCTCCAGAATGTCGGGGCACGATCCTCTCTCTTTCTACGAAAAGATGCCTCAAAGCCGCATTACATACTCACGGGTATGTTCGGCGCAGACAAAACAGAGAACAGGCCTGGACTGCGAAACCCGGAAGAAGCCGTCTCAAACTGACATACTTGTGAGTTTGTTGATGTTACGTTGCCTGCCTGAGCCTGTCAAGGTCGCCCCTGAACCTCACCCGTGACCGCCGTGTCTGCCCTACGCAGGACCTCCGGTGGCCTGCGGTTCGTGGATCAAGAGGATTCCTCCAGCGCCACAATCCACGCCGGGTCCCGTTTCTCCAGAAAGGCCGCCACGCCCTCTCGCAGTTCCGCCCCGGAGCGGGCCAGCGCGTTGAGGTCCGCCGCGTAACGCAGCCCTTCCCCCAGGCCCATGCCAGGCGCGGCGGCGATCATGCCCTTGGTCATGGCGACGCTGCCGGGGGCGCTGCGGGTCATTTCCTGTGCCCGCGTCAGAGCGCGTTCCAGCACGTCCGCAGCAGGCGCGACCTCGTTGACCAGGCCCATCTGCCGTGCCTCGTCCGCAGAGAGCAGGCGGGCGCTGAGCAGCAGGTCACGCGCGTGCTTCTCCCCCACCAGCCGCACGATGAAGGCGGTTACGAGCGCCGCGACGAAGCCGATCCGCGCTTCCGTGAAGCCCATCTTCGCGCTGTCGGCCATTACCGTGAGGTCGCAGACGGCGGCCAGGCCCGCCCCCCCGGCGACCGCGTGGCCCTGCACGGCCGCCACCACGGGTTTCGGGAACAGGTAGAGGGCTTCCAGCAGCGACCGGAAGACCTCCGAGTCGGCGCGGTGCTGCTCGCTGGTGCGCCCTGCCATGCCGCGCAGTTCGTCCATATCCAGCCCGGCACAAAAGGCGGACCCGGCGCCGGTCAGCACCACCGCCCGGACCGCACTGTCCAGGCGCGCCTCATTCAGTGCAGCCAGCAGATCGTGCATCAGAGAAAGGCTCAGCGCGTTGCGGACCTGGGGACGGTTGAGGGTGAGGAGGCGCACTGGCCCCCGGTTCTCGCGGAGGATGACCGGCTCGCCGCTCACGCCCGCGCGTCCTGTTCCAGCACGAAGACGGTCAGGCGGGCCTCGGAAGTCTGCTTGCCCCGCTCGTCGTAGACGTGGATGGCCCAGACCTGGGTGCGGCGGCCGAGGTGGACCGGCTCGGCGCGGCCCGTGGCGACGCCCCCTTCCGCGATGGGCCGCAGGTGCGAGATGTTCAGCTCAGTGCCCACGCAGCGGTGCGTTTGCGGGTTCAGTGTCCTCATCGCGCCCACGCTCCCCAGCGTCTCGGCCAGCGCCGCCGACGCCCCGCCGTGCATCATGCGGTAGGGCTGCACCGTGCGCGCGTCGATGGGCATCTGGGCGACGATGTAATCCGGGCCGACCTCCGTCGCGACGATGCCCAGCCGTTCGGCCAGCGTGTTCGCGTGGTGGTCGTTCACGTCCTCGGGGGTGAAGGGCGCGAACCAGATGCTCTCCTTCACCGCCGCCTCGCCCGTCATCCGGCGTCCCTCAGGCGGAAGCGTTGAATCTTGCCGGTGCTGGTCTTGGGCAGTTCGTCCACGAAATGAATCTTACGGGGATACTTGTAGGGAGCGAGGCGGCCTTTGACATGGCTCTGGAGCGCCTGGGACAGTTCCTCGCAGGCCGCGTAGCCTTCCTGAAGGGTCACGAAGGCCTGGGTGCGTTGCAGGCCATCCCCGTCCGTGCCGATCACCACGGCGCATTCCAGCACGGCCGGGTGTTCGAGCAGCGTGTTTTCCACCTCGATAGGCGACACCCACTGGCCGCTCACCTTGAACATGTCGTCGCTGCGGCCCTCGTACCAGAAGAAGCCGTCCTCGTCCTGGTGATAGCGGTCCCCGGTAAACATCCACTCGCCGCGCATGGTCTTGGCGGTCTTTTCGGGCTGGTTCCAGTACTCGCGGGCCGCGCTGCCGCCGCGGATCAGCAGGTTGCCGGACTCGCCGCGCGGCACCTCCCGCCCGTCGAAGTCCTCGATGCGCGCCTCGTAGCCGGGCACGGGCAGGCCGCTGGAGCCGGGGCGGATCATTCCGGGGCGGTTGCTCAGGAAGATGTGCAGCATCTCGGTGGAGCCGATGCCGTCGAGGATATCCACCCCGAAGCGGTCCTTCCAGCGGCGGTAGATTTCCGGCGGCAGCGCCTCGGCGGCGGAGGCGCACAGCCGCACGCTGCTGAAGTCGTGCGGCTCCGGGTCTGCCAGCATCATCGTATAGAGCGTCGGGGAGGCAAAGAACAGCGTGGGCCGGAAGCGTTCGATGGCGGCGTAGACAGCGGCCGGTGTAGGCCTTCCCGGCAGGTACACCGTGCTCGCCCCCACACTGAAGGGGAAGGTCAGACCGTTCCCCAGCCCGTAGGCATGGAAGGTCTTGGAGGCCGTGAAGCACACGTCCCCCTCCTGGATGCCCAGCACGCCCTCCGCGTAGTTGCGGGTGGTGCAGCGGATGTCCTTGTGGGTGTGGACCACGCCCTTGGGGAAGCCGGTGCTGCCGCTGGAATACAGCCAGAAGGCTATGTCGTCGGGGCCGGTGGGTGCGGGGTCCAGGGTGGCCGGGGCGGCAGCAGCCAGGGCCTCCAGGCTGTGGGTCCCCTCCGGCAACATCCCGTCAATCACGAGGACATACTCCAATCCCGGACAGTTCGCGCACACGCTCGCCAGGACGGGGTGAAGGGATGCGCTGACCACCGCCGCCCGCGCGCCGCTGTCATTCAGGAAATAGGCGTAGTTGTCGGGGGGCAGGATGGTGTTCACCGGAATCGGCACCAGGCCCGCCCGCAGCGCCCCGAAGAACGTGGCCGGGAACGCGGGGCCGTCGTGCATCAGCATCAGCACCCGGTCCCCCGGCTTCAGGCCGAGGCCCAGCAGCGCGTTTCCGAAGCGGCTGGCCAGTTCGGCCAGTTCGGCGTAGGTGAGGCTCCGGTCCTCGCACTGCACGGCAACCTTCGCGCCGCGCCCGGCGTCCAGATTGTGGTAGAGGACCTCGCTGGCGTTGTAGCTGGTCCCGGCGCCCGGCGTCATGTTCGGAGTGGCCTGCGGCGGGTGCCGGGGCGGAGCGAGGGGTTCGGACGGGGTGCCCTGCATGTCGGTCATGGCTCCTCCTTGGCAACAACGCCCGGCACGTCAAAGGGGCCGGGCGGGACTCAGGAATGGGCGTCTGCGGGCTGCTCCGCGAAGCGGTCCACGCCCTCGGCGCGGTAGCGGGCCTGCATCGCGTGGTAGTCACGGGCGGCGAAGCCGGTCCAGTCGCGGGCGCGGCCTTGCAGGGGGCCTTTCACTTTGGCGGGCGCACCCGTCACCAGCACGCCCTCGGGAATCTCGGTGCGTTCAAGGACGACGCTGTTCGCGGCCACCAGGGACCCCGCGCCGATCACGGCGTAGGGAAGAACCACGGCCCCCACGCCGATCAGCGCCCCATCCCCGATGGCGCAGCCCTCCACGGTGGCGTTGTGCCCGATGGTCACGTTCCGCCCGATGAGCGTGGGGCAATCTGCGCCGGTATGGACGACCACGTTGTCCTGCACGCTGCTGCCCGCCCCGATGGTGATGGCGCCGAAGTCGCCGCGCAGCACCGCGCCGAACCAGACGCTCGCGCCCTCCTCCACCGTCACGTTGCCGATCAATACAGCGGTGGGGGCCAGGAACACATCCCGGCCGACGCGGGGCGAGTGCCCGCCGAAGGGGATGAGGAGCACCACCTCACTTCCCCTTGAACTGCGGGCGGCGCTTCTCGCGGAAGGCCTGCACGCCTTCCTTGTGGTCCTGCGTCTTGAGCAGGATGCTCTGCGCCAGGCCCTCCACGGCGATGGCCGCCGTCTGGTCCATGTTGGGGATGTTGTTGATCAGCTTCTTCGCCAATCCGAGGGACTGCGGCGCGCGCTTGAGAAGCTGCTGCGCGTACTCGCGGGCGGCGGGGAGGAGTTCCTCGTGGGGCACCACCTTGTTCAGGAAGCCCATCTGGTAGACCTCCTCGGCGGGGTACATGCTGCCCGTCCAGATCATCTCCTTGGCGCGGGCCGGGCCGATCTCGCGGACCAGGCGCGTCGTGCCGCCCACGCCGGGGATCAGCGAGATGAAGTTCTCGCGGAAGCCGATCCTGGCCTGATCGGAAGCGATGCGGATGTCGGCGGCCAGCGCCAGCTCGAAGCCCGCGCCGGTACACATGCCGTTGATCGCCACGATGATGGGCTTTTCCACGGCTTCCAGGTCGTCGAAGAACTTGGTCAGGCGGCGGCTGTTGGCGCGGAACTCGGGCGTGACCCAGTCGTGTTCGAAGTGGGACATGTCCCCGCCACCGGAAAAGCCCCGTCCGGCCCCGGTGAAGATCACGACTTTGATGTCGTTGTTGAAGAAGATTTCATCCATCAGCGCCGTGAAGTCCAGGCGCATCTGCATGTTCACCGAGTTCAGCTCGTCCGGGCGGTTCATCGTGACCAGGGCGATGCCCTGCTCGTCGAGTTCGAACAGCAGCGTCTCGTACTTCTTCTCGGTGTTCCGGTCCTGTGTGGCACTGTCACTCATGGGTGTTGTCCTTGCTGGCGGGTTGGCCCTCGCCCTCGTCGTCCGGCTCGTCCTCGTAGCGGATCACCTCGAAGACGGAACGGCAGTGGTTGCAGTAGTACTGGCTGCCCATCAGGGTCTGCCCGTAGAGGCTGAATTCCTCCGTGTCGGTGGAGTGGCAGAACACGCACGCCACCTGTTTCGGGCGGCGGTCGGGGGCCGTCATACCGGAATCAGCACTTCGCGGCGCTCGGCGTCCCAGTGGCTCCAGTCCGTGCGTTCCGCAGGGACGGTCAGGCCGGACTGCTGCACCTTGTCCTCCAGCTCGCGCCGCCAGCGGGGGCGAATGTCGCTCAGGCTCTCGCCCAGGATGCCCTCGCGCACCAGGTTGCTCTCAACCTCGTTCCCCAGCCACGCCTCCGCGATGGGGTAGGCCCAGTTCAGTTCTTTCTGGAGATGCTCCCGCGTCGTGTCGTCCAGGGCAGCCAGGCGGGCCAGCCAGGTGTCCCCGAAGACGCGGTGGAACTTCTCTTCCTGGTTGATCTTGACCGCCAGCGAGGCCAGAGGCGCGAAGGAGAAGTCGCGCGCGGCGCGGAACACTTCCTGAAGAGCGGCGTCCAGCGTCACGCTCATCGCAACCAGCTTCAGCCAGGTGTCCCAGCGGTTGTCGAGGGCGTCGGGATGCACCCGGACGCGGGTGGAACGCAGGTCGTTTTCCTCGTTCAGCGACTCGGGCGCCTCAGGGAAGGTCCGCAGCAGGGCGTAGAGGCTGCGGGCGTGGCCCAGCTCGTCCTGTGCCAGCGCCGCCGCGCCCACGGCCCCTTCCAGCGCGGGCGTGCCGGTGACCCAATGGGAAATCTGGAAGCCCAGCCGCTGCTTGGTATCGGTGAGGGCCAGCAGGAAGGCGAACAGCTCGGCGCGCAGGTCTTGTGGCAGGTCGTTCAGGGTGGCGTACTTGGCGGCCTTCGTCTCGGTCTGGGTCATGGCGGTCACCGTTTCAGCGCGACTTCCGTCACGTCCTCTTCCCTCGCGGCGACCAGTTCGATCCAGTCGTCGCCGTACTTGTCGAGGGCCTGGGTCTTCAGCTCGGCGTCGTCAGCCAATTCCAGCGGGGCCAGCAGTGTCAGTGGCTCGTTGTACGCCTTGCGGCCATACACCTGATAACGGGTCATGGGGAACCTCACTTCACCGGAATGATGTCGATCAGCTTCTCGCGCGGGATGATCCGCATCTCGGCCCAGCGCCACTCGTCGTACAGTTCCCCGGCGTACATCTGCGCCAGGTCGCTGTTCAGCGCGACGACACTGCCGATGTGATGCACCTCGTCCTCGCGGAAGCGGGCGAACACCTCGAAGACGAGGCCCTCGGCAGTGCGGGTGGGGGGCTGGGGGGCCACCCTTTCCTGGCGGTTCTGCACGGCTTCGCTCATGACGCCTCTCCTGTTCCCACGCCCCACTGCGCGAGCTGCGCGCGTCCGGCATCCGTCAGGCGCTGGCGCGTCCACGCGGGCGTCCAGACCACGTTCAATTCCACGCTCTGCACGTCCGGCTCCTGCAAGAGCCGCTCGCGGATGTCGCTGATGATGTACTCCATGCACGGGCAGCCCATGCTGGTGAAGGTGAGGTCCACGTTCACCGCGCCGCCCTGCTCCCGCACGCCGTAGATCAGGCCCATGTCCACCACGCTGATGGGGTACTCGGGGTCGGTCACCTCGGTCAGCGCGTGCCACAGCCGCTTCTCGGTCGGGGTGGCCTGCACGGTCAGGTCGTCCAGGGTGCGCCCGTTGCCCTTCTTCGCGGGCGGCATGGCGATGGGGAGGGCGGTGGTTCCGGTCAGGTCCATGACACTTCGCTCCTTCCCGCTCAGTTGATGATGTCGGCCCAGCGGCGCTCGCCGATCTGCTCGTCCTGGCGGCCATACAGTTCCTTGTAGCCGCGCTGAATCTCGGTGACGTACTGGCTGTTGCTGGGGCCACGGGCCTTCCAGCGGGTCATCACGCGGTCCCAGGAGATGGGCTTGCCCTCGAAGACCCAGCGCTTGTTCTCGGCGTCGAACTCGCTGGGGAAGGGGAAGGTCAGCACGTACTTCTGCTGCGCGTCGTCCCAGTAGGCGGGCACGTCGAGGTCCAGGCTCTTGAGGAAGGGCACGGCGGTACTCATCCAGCGTTGACGCAGTTCGTCATTGGTGTAGCCCTTGAAGCCGTAGTCGATCTGGATGTTGTGGCGCTTGTGGCTGTCGGGCAGGCCGAACCATTCCACCGTCAGCGGGAACATCCAGTCCACTGCGCGCTGGAGCTTGGCGAGGCCGCCTTCCTCCTTCGCGATGCGCTTCATCCAGTTCTCGCCGTGGCGCAGGTGGAACTGCTCTTCCTTGTCCACCTTCACGAGCGCGCGGTGCCAGGGGCCGTAGGTGGTGTGCTCGAAGACGTCACTCAGCAGCGTGTACCCGGCGCGGTCATACAGCGCGTTCGCCACGGCCAGCTCCACCCAGCTCTCCAGCGGCACGTCGAAGGCGTAGGGATACTTGAACTCCTCGGGGCGGCGCTCGTAGACGAGCTTCTGCTTGTCCACGCCCAGGTCCTCCAGCATCCGGTAGGCGATGTGCGCGTGCGCCATCTCGTCCTGAATGATGCTGAGGGCCGAGAGGTAGGCGTTGGTGCTGGGGGCGTCCTGCGCGGCGCGGTAGTAGGCCGGGGCGCTGATGAGTTCGGTGTCGGCGCTGACGGTCAGGATGCGCTTGATGCCGTCCAGATAGGTCTGGTCCATCTGGTTGATGTTCTCGATCATCCGGCCGTGCCCGAGCCGCTCGCGGACCTCCGCTTCAGTCAGGGGTGCGAGGGTGCGGCGGGGCGTGAAGTCGTGTTGCTGCGTCATGGTGTCCTCCTCACTTGCCCTGGTAGACGGGCTGGCGCTTTTCACCGAAGGCGGCGAAGCCTTCCTTGGCGTCGGTGGTGTCGTACAGCGGTTCGATCAGTTCACGTTCAAGGGCCAGGCCGTCATGCAGGGGCCGGGTGAAGCCGTCGTACACGGCCCGCTTGATCGCCCCGATAGCGAGCGTCGGCCCGTCCGCGAGCTTCTGCGCGTAGTCCCGGACGCTCTGGTCGAAGTTCTCGGCGGGGAGCAGCTTGTTGACCAGTCCCAGGCGCAGCGCTTCCTCCGGGCTGACGCGCTCGCCGTTCACCATCATTTCCAGCGCCTTGCTGACGCCAATCAGGCGGGGGAGGCGCTGGGTGCCGCCGTTGCCCGGCAACACGCCCAGCGTGACTTCCGGCAGGCCCAGCAGGTACTTGCCTTCCTTGGCGAGGCGCAGGTCGGCGGCCAGCGCCATCTCCAGACCGCCGCCGAGGGCATGCCCGTTGATTGCGGCGATGAAGAGCTTGTCGCTGGCGGCCATCTTCTCCAGCGCCGCGTGCGCCGTGCGGATCATGTCCATGCTCTGCGCGGTGGTGCTGGCCGCGAAGGTCTTGATGTCCGCGCCCGCCGAGAAGAACTTCTCCGATCCGCTCCGCAGGACGATGACGTTGGCGTCGGAAGCGTCCGCCTCGTCAATCGCGCGGTCCAGTTCCCGCATGAAGTTGATGTCGTAGGAGTTGGCGGGCGGGTTGTCGAGGGTGATGAAGCCGAGCTTGCCCTCCTGGGTGAACGTGACTGGCATCCTCAGCCCTCCAGCCCGCCGAAGACGGCACCCTTGTCTTCGAGGTAGTAGTCCACCGCTTCCGGCCCATGCTCGCGGCCCAGGCCCGACGCCTTCACGCCGCCGAAGGGCAACTCGTCGTAGCCGTAGTGGATCATGTTGATCCAGGTCACGCCCGCCTCGATCTCGCGGACGGCCTTGTTCGCCCAGATCATGTTGTTGGTCCAGATGGAGCTGCCCAGGCCCCAGGGCGAGTTGTTCGCCTTCTGGATCGCCTCGTCCAACGTCTTCACGCGGAACACCGGCAGCACCGGGCCGAAGACTTCCTCGGTCACGAGGCGGCTGTCTTCCGGCACATCCGTCACAATGGTCGGCTGGAAGTAGAAGCCCTGGTCCAGTCCTTCCGGGCGCTTGCCGCCCAGGACCACCTTCGCGCCCTTCGCCACGGCGTCGGCCAGTTGCTCCTCGATCTCGCGGCGCTGGAACTCGGCGTGCATCGGCCCCATGCGGACCTTCGGCTTCTCGGCGGGGGTGGAAGGGTCGCCCAGTTCATAGCGGCTTACCTTGTCGATCAGGCCGGACAGGAACTCCTCGTAGACTTCCTCGAACACGTAGAGGCGCTTGACGGCGAGGCACTGCTGCCCGGCGTTCCAGAAGCGGCCCACCATCGCGCCGTTGATCGCGGCCTTGAGGTTGGCGTCGGGGCAGACGATCATCGGGTCGGAGCCGCCCAGTTCCAGTGTGACGCGCTTGAAGTCGCGGCCCGCCAGTTCCATCACGCGCCGCCCGGTGTTGCTGCTGCCGGTGAGGGCCACGCGGCGCACGGCGGGATGGGTGATGAGCGGTTCACCCAGTTCCGAGCCGGAGCCAGTCACGCATTGCAGCACGCCCGGCGGCAGCCCCGCCTCGTTCAGCAGCTCCACGACGCGCAGGGTGGCGAGGGGCGTGGTCTGCGCGGGCTTGATGATGATCGGGCAGCCCGCGATCAGGGCCGGGCCGACCTTGGTGCCCATCAGCGTGAGGGGGAAGTTCCAGGGGGTGATGCCCACCGCCACGCCGACCGGGCGGCGGAAGAGGACGCCGTAGGAATACTTGCCCATCGCGGGCGGCAGCGGCACCTCGGCCCCGCGAATCTTGCTGGACAGGCCCGCGTAGAAGGTCAGGCCGTGGATGAGGTGGTGGACCTCGCCCTTGGCCTCGAAGACCGGCTTGCCCTGTTCCTGACTCAGCAGGCGGACGATCTCCTTCTCGTTGGCCTTGAGCAGCGCGATGCCCTTGAAGAGCAGTTCGGCGCGGTCGTCCGGGCTGGTTTCGGCCCAGCCGCGGAAGGCAGCCTGCGCGGCCTCGACGGCCCGGTTCGCGTCCTCGACGGTGGCCTGGGGCACGGCACCCACGACCTGACCGTTGGCGGGGTTGCGGACCTCGTAGGTGCGGCCCGTGCTGCTGAGGGTGGGCTGGCCGCCGATGATCATCGGGGTGGTTTCAACGCTGGCAGTCTGGGTCATGCGGTGCCTCCTTGGGAACTGGGAACGGGAGTGGAGCGGTGGCCGGGTGTGGCGACACCGTTCAGGAACTGGTCGGTGATGTGGCGGGCCATCTCTTCCGGTCCCTCGAAACGCTGGCGGGCGTAGTCACTGAGGTACACCTCGACGTGCGCGACGAACACGCGGGCGAGGAGTTGCGCGTCGCCCAGGACGATCTCGCCCGCCTCCATCCCGGCGGTCAGGATTTCCTCGATCTGGTTGGGCAGCGCTTCCTGGTAGGTGTGAATCAGCTTGCGGCGGGCCTCGCCGTGAAACCGCTGGCTGTCGCGGCGCACGAGCTGGATCACGCGCTGTTCGAGCAGCGGTTTGCTGAGGTAGAGGTACGTCAGGCGGTACAGGCGGTCACGGGTGGTGGTGCCGTAACTCAACGCGGGGCGCAGGTCCTCGCGGAAAGCGCGCAGCTTGCGGTCCATCATCGAGAGGAAGACGTCTTCCTTGCTGTCGAAATGGTGGTAGATGGCTCCCTTGGTCACGCCGGAGGCCCGGGCGACGTCGGTGAGCTTGATGTCGTCGTAGGCGCGCGACACGAACAGTTGCGCGGCAGCTTCGAGCAGGTCGCTGATGGTGGCTTCGGGATTACGGGCCATGCTTCTCCTCGTGTTCAGAAATGGCTGCGCCCAGGCGGCGTAACATACTCGTGGGTATGTCCAGTGGAAGTGGGGCGGGGTCTGGGTACGCTACAGATGCCGGGACGCAGACGGAGACTTACATACTCGTGGGTATGTTGATGTTACGCTGGGTTCATGGCCCTGTCAAGTCAAGGTGACCTTCCCGAAGCCGCCCATCAGCCTGTCATCGGCGGCCACCCGCTTGAGGTGCAGTGGCACGGTCCCTCCCCCGCCGAGGCGCCCACGCTGGTCTTTCTGCACGAGGGCCTGGGCAGCGCCTCCCTCTGGCGCGACTTCCCCCGGCGCCTCGCGGAGGCCACCGGCTGCGGCGCGCTGGTCTACAGCCGCGCGGGCTACGGGCAGAGCGGCCCCGTTCCCCTCCCCCGCCCCACCCGCTACATGCACCACGAGGGCCTGGAGGTACTGCCGGAACTGCTGGAACAGTTCGGGGTGAGGGAACATCTCCTGATCGGCCACTCGGACGGCGGCAGCATCGCGCTGATCAATGCGGGCGGCGCGCCCCGCCCAGGCCTCCTGGGGGTCATCACCGAGGCGGCCCACGTCTTCAATGAGGACCTGAGTGTGGCGTCCATCGCGGAGGCGAAGGAGGCTTATGAACATACGGACCTGCGTGCAAGGCTCGCCCGGCACCACCGCGACGTGGACAACGCCTTCCGGGGCTGGAACGACGTATGGCTCTCCCCCGACTTCGAGAGGTGGAACATCGAGGAATATTTGCCGGGCATCACCGTGCCGCTGCTGGTGATCCAGGGCGAAGAGGACCAGTACGGTACATCCGCCCAGGTACAGGCCATCGTGCAGCGAACGGGGGGACCCGCCGAGGCCCTGATGCTGCCGGACTGCGCCCATACCCCTCACCGGGAGCAACCGGAACGGACCTTCGAGGCCATGCGGGCCTTTGTCGGGCGCCTGACGGCAGGCAGAACGGAAGGGTTGTCCCAGCCCTGAAGGCGTCCCGCCAGACGCGCCGCCGTGGCTCCCGGCGGTCCAGCCTTCGGTGCCCAGGCCAACGTCTCCCAGGGCCAGCGAGCACCCTGTCTGTGCAGGGCCGCGCCTGCCCGGCTGCCCAGCGGGAGACTCACGCATGGCTGCCTCTCCCCGCGGTTCCTCCGGCTCTCCTCCCCTTCCCCACCTGGCCCTGATCGGCACCGGCCGGATGGGCCGCCCGGTCGCTGAGAACCTGCTGCGCGCCGGGTTTCCTCTCACCGTGTACAACCGCTCCGCCGCGAGTCTGGCGGCGCTGGGGGAACTGGGGGCCAGAGTCGCGGGCAGTGCCGCCGAGGCCACAGCAGAAGGCGAACGGATCATCACCCTGCTGCCCAACGGCGGCGTGGTCACCGAGGTGCTGCTGGGTGGAGCCTTCGCCGCCGCGCGCCCGGGTACGCTGTTCGTTGACATGAGCAGCATTCACCCGGCCACGGCCCGTGACCTGGGCACGCGGGCACAGGCGTTGGGGCTGCGGTTTCTGGATGCCCCGGTCAGCGGCGGGACGGCTGGCGCGGCGCGCGGCGAGCTGGCGATCATGGCGGGCGGGCCGCAGGAGTGGATCGACGAGGCCCGGCCGGTGCTGGACGTGCTGGGGCGGGTCACCCGGGTTGGGCCGCTGGGCAGCGGGCAGCTCGCCAAGCTGGTCAACCAGGCCATCGTGGGCGTGACCATCGGCGCGGTCGCCGAGGGGCTGACGCTGGCCCGCGCAGGTGGGGCCGACCCGGCGCAGGTGCGCGAGGCCATCCTGGGCGGCTTCTGCCAGAGCCGCATCCTGACCGAACACGGGGCGCGGATGCTGGAACGCAACTTCATCCCCGGTGGAACGGTCGCCACCCAGCTCAAGGACCTGGACACCGTGCTCGAAGTGGCGGCGGAGGTCGGCGCCGCGCTGCCGCTCACCACGCTGGCCCGCCAGCTCTATGCCGAGTATGCGGCGGGGGACAGCGGGCGAACCGGGGAAGACCACAGCGCCCTGGTCCGTCACATCGAGGCCCTCAGCGGGCTGCTGGTGGAAGAGGGAACCGGGATGTGAGCCGCGCCCGTTGGGGTCGGCCGAACCTGCTCTTAACGTTAAGAGCGTTTCGCTTTCGGCCCGGTGGGCTGACCGAGCAGGCCCTCCAGCTCGTGTTCGACTACACGGAGGCCATCTTCCGCCCCGCCGTGTGGTGTGCCTGCCAGAATGCGAACGTGCCCTATTCCCCACCCTCGCGGCTGAGGCTCGCGGGGCTGCGGGACCACGGCGAACAGCTCAGGCGCCGGGATGCGGGTTTTCTGGGACAGTACGCCTTCGAGCAGGCCAAGCGCATCGCGCAGTCCCTCGAAACGGAGGAATGAAGACCATTCGCACCCAGAGGCCCCGGCCACGTCCCAGCGTCAAGGATGGCCTGGGACGTAGCTGATACGGTAGATCAGGCCATTCCCGTCATCCGTAAGGAAGAGGGCACCATCGGGCGCGACCTGGAGGTCCACCGGGCGGCCGGTGGTCGTCAGTCCCTTCAGAAAGCCGGTCAGGAAATCCCGCACCTCGCCGGTCTGGGGGTTGACCGTGATGACCTTGTATCCCGACTTCGGTTCACGGTCCCACGAGCCGTGCAGGGCCACGAACATCAGGCCCCGGTACTCGTTCGGGAAGGCCGTACCGGTGTAGAACGCCAATCCCAGGGGTGCGGCGTGGGCGGTGGTGGTGGCGAAGGCGGGCTCCGCCGCGTCGCAGTACGCCTGGTTCTTCTTGCCGAAGGCCTCGTCCCAGACCTGCCTGCCGTTCAGGGGGTAGCAGTAGGGCCAGCCGTAATTCCCACCGTCACGCAGGCGGAAAAAGGCTTCCGGGGGCAGGTCGTTGCCCAACAGGTCCCGCCCGTTGGCCGTGGCGTAGAGCGCCCCGCCGAACCATTCCAGGCCCACGGCGTTCCGCAGTCCCGTGGCAAAGGGGCGGCCATGTTGCCCGTCGGCGTCATAAACCCACACGGCGGCCCGCCGGGGGTCACTCTCCTCGCACACGTTGCAACTGCTGCCCGCCGCCACATACATCCGGTCGTCCGGCCCGAACACCAGCGTCCGTGTCGTGTGCCGCCCCCCGGTCGGCAGGTCAAGGATTTTTTCCGGCGCGGCGGCCGCCCTCAGATCGCCCGGGGTGTAGCGGAAGCGCACCACGCTGTCGGTGTCCGCCACATACAGGAAACCGCCGTGAAACGCCAGGCCGTGCGGCTCGTTGAGGCCCTCCGCGAAGACCTCGCGCCCATCGGCCTGTCCATTCGCGTCACGGTCGGGCAGCACATACACCCGGCCCGCCGCGCTGTCGCTCACGAACAGGTCGCCATTCGGAGCCAGGGCCATCAGACGCGGCTTTTTCATCCCGTCCGCATAGACAGTCACCTGAAAACCGGGAGGAAGGGTCAATCCGGCGTTGGGGCTGGAGGTGTCCGGCTGCCGGACGATGGCACAGGAAGGCAGCAGGAGACCGAGCAGGCCCGCAGACAACCCCGCTTGCCGGAGAGCAGGAAGACGCATACCTCATCTGAAGGCCCCCGGATGAGGGCCTTGAGCTGGAACGATGAAGTCAGGCCCCAGGATTCCGCCAGCGGCGGGCACTTTCCCACGAGAGTAAGGGGTGGTTTAAGGAAGAGCCACCGTTGGCGAGCTCGGCGGATGCGGCGCACACTGAGAAATGCAGGGAGCCGGATATCCAGCGGAACTCGAAAAGTGGGCGGGAAGATAACGCGGTCAAGGAGTAAGACGATGAACATCATCCGAAGTGGGACACGCGCCTCCGGGAAGGGGCCAGCGGAGTGGTTTACCGGCAACGTGCGGATTGACCCGCTGCTTCAGACCGAAGCGCCCGCCCGCGCTACAGGCTCAAGCGTGACCTTCGAGCCGGGCGCACGGACGGCCTGGCATACGCACCCACTTGGCCAAACGCTCATCGTCACCGGTGGCCGTGGCCTGGTCCAGCGCGAGGGCGGCCCCATCGAGGAGATTCACCCCGGGGACGTGGTGTGGTTCCCACCTGGCGAGAAGCACTGGCACGGCGCCGCACCGCAGGCCGCCATGACCCACATCGCCATTCAGGAAGAACTGGACGGCAAGGCGGTGGACTGGCTGGAACACGTCACCGACGAGCAGTATTCCGGGGCCTGACCACCTTCGCCCGGTGGGGTGGGCGCTGGAAGACTTCTCCCGGCGGGGCGACCCCGCGACTTACCCGGGGAGGGCTCCGGCGTCGGAGCGGCTTCATGAGTGACACCGACCTGCGGCCACGCTCACGCTGCCAGTGTGGCCGGACAGGAGCGGGTGTCAGCGCGTGGAGAAGGCGTAGACGGTGCGGGAAGAGAAGTGCTGGCCGGGCAGGAGCACCGCTGGTGGAAACTGCGGCTGGTTGGGGGAATCGGGGAAGTGCTGCGCTTCCAGACACACCGCCCAGCGGTGCCCGTACCGCTGTCCGCCCTTCCCGGTGATGCGGCCGTCCAGAAAGTTCCCGGAGTACACCTGGAGGCCCGGTTCGGTCGTGCTGACCTCCACCTGCCGTCCCGTTGCCGGGTCATACAGCCTCGCCGCCGGGTGGAGCGCCGCTCCGCCACGCAGCACAAAATTATGGTCGTAACCTCCCGCGTACCGCAGCTGCTCGTCGCCCTCGTCCACGCGCGCCCCGATCCGCCGCGCTTCCCGGAAGTCGAAGGGCGTTCCCGCGACCTCCCTCAGTTCACCGGTGGGAATCAGGCCAGCGTCGACCGGCGTGATGGCCTCCGCCTGCACGGTCAACTCGTGACCGAGGATGTCCCGGCCAGCGTTGCCGGTGAGGTTCCAGTAGGTGTGGTTGGTGAGGTTCACAGGGGTCGGGGCGTCGGTGGTGGCGGCGTAATCGATTCGCAGGGCACCGGCCAGCGTGAGGGTATAGGTCACCCGAACGGCCAGGTTGCCGGGATAGCCTTCCTCCCCGTCGGGGCTGAGGTAGGTCAGCATCACGCCGGGGCCGTCCTCCCCGACAAAGGCGTGTCCGTCCCACAGGCGCTGGTCGAACCCCCGCTCGCCCCCGTGGAGCGCGTTGGGGCCGTCGTTCTGTGCGAGCTGGTAGGTCCGGCCCTGCAAGGTGAAGCGGCCCCCGGCAATCCGGTTGGCGTAGCGGCCGATCAGGGCACCGAAGAACGGGGACGAGGTCCGGTCAAAGTACGGTTCCGGGCGGTCATGTCCGAGAACGATGTCGCCGGGGAGGCCGTGCCGGTCGGGAGTGAACAGGCGGACCAGCACGCCGCCGTAGGTCATGATCCCGGCCCGCAGGCCGCCCGGTGTCTCCAATTCATAGAGGGTGATGCTCCGGCCATCCGGCGTTTCCCCCCAGGGACGCTCGCTGACCGTCCCGGCCCGGTCCGCCGAGATGTCCTGATGCTGCGCCCCCGTCTCCCCATCTCCTGCCATGTCCTCCCCCTCCAGCGGTCAGCCGACATTCACAAGTCTCCTGCCGCGCAGGCCCGGCCGCAGCCAACGTACCCCAAATGAGCCCAGGGGAGAGAGCGGCCGGAGGACCGGCGCTTTCGCGGCGTGACCGCTCCCCCTACACTGATGCATGGACGCTGAAGCCACGCGGCGTGCTGCGCCCCCGCCCGCGCTCGCCCGGCTGGATCGCCGGACGGCGGCGCTGGTCGCGGTGCTCTCGCTGGAAGGGCCCACCTCGCGCTCACGGCTCGCGGGGCTGCTCTGGCCCGAGGTGGCCGAGGCCACGGCCCGCAACAACCTCAGCCAGATGCTGCGCCGCCTGCGCCTGCTGCCCGGTCTGCCCCGGGTCGGGGGTGACGCGCGGCTCTGCCTGTCCGGGCCGCTGGCTCCCACCGAGGCGCTGGCCCTGCTGGACGGCCACGAGTACGGGGACCTGCCCGACCTGAGCGACTGGCTGCTGGCGGTCCGGGAGCGCCAGCGCACCGCCCGGCTGCGGGAACTGCGCGCCGAACTGGAGGAGGCGCAGCAGGCGGGCGAGCTGCGCGCCGCCCTCGACCTCTGCGCGGTGCTGCTGGACCTCGACCCCCTCAGCGAGGAACTCTGGCGCCTCCAGATGCGCCTCTCTCACCTGCACGGCGACCGGGCCGCGGCCCTGGCGGCCTACCACCGCTGCCAGGCGCTGCTGCGGCGGGAGATGGGCCTGGACCCCAGCCCCGAGACGGTCGCCCTGGCACGCGAGGTGGAGCGCGGCCGGGTGCCGGTGCAGCGCGCGGCGGTCCTCCCGCTGTCGGTGCAGCGCCCGCCGCGCCTGATCGGCCGGGACGAGGTCTGGCAGGCGATGCAGCGGGCCTGGGACGAGGGCCAGGGTATCCTCCTGCAAGGCGAGCCGGGGGTGGGCAAGTCGCGGCTGATGCACGACTTCGTGGCGGCCCACGGCGGCGCGGTGGTCTTCGAGGGTCGGCCCGGAGACCGGCTGGTGCCGTACAGCACCCATGCCCGGACCTACCGCGCGCTGCTGCGGGCGTTTCCGGGGCTGGACCTGCCGCCCTGGGTGCGGCGGGAACTGGCGCGAATCGTGCCCGAGCTGGGCGAGCCCCCCCCGCCGATCACGGAGGACTCGCAGCGGCTGCGCTTCTATCAGGCCAAGACCGAGGTGCTGCTGCTGGCAGCGGCGGCGGGCCTGCGGGTGGTGGCGCTCGACGACCTGCAATTCGTGGACCAGGCCAGCGTCGAGGCGGGCGAACACAGCCTCTCGGCGCTGTGGGGGAAGGCCGGGGCGCCCCTGCGCACCATCCACGTCTACCGCAGCGGCCAGCTGGCCCCGGCGCTGGAGCGGCGGCTCGGGGACCTCGTCTCCGCGGGCCTGGCCGTGCGGCTGACCCTCACGCCGCTGACGGCCGCGCAGGTGATGGACCTGGTGGGCAGCCTGGAGGTGCCGGAGCTGCGGGGGCAGGGCGAGGCCATCGCGCTGGCGTCCGGGGGCAATCCGCTGATGGTGCTGGAAACGGCCCGGCACCTGCTCACCTCGGGTGACGCGGCAGGCCAGCCCTCCCGGCTCGGAAGCCTGCTCGGCCAGCGGCTGGAACACCTCTCCTCGGCGGCCCTGAACCTGGCCCGGGCGGCGGCGGTGCTGGGGGTGGACTTCGGCCCCGAAACGGCGGCGGCCATGCTGGACCAGCCGCCGCTGGCGCTGAGCGCCGCCTGGCAGGAGCTGGAGGCCGCCCAGGTGCTGCGCGACGCCGCCTTTCTCCACGACCTGCTGGCCGAGGGCGTGCTCGGCGGCCTGCCCTCGGCCCTGGGCGCCCTGCTGCACCGCCGGGCGGCGGCGGCCCTGGAAGCGTTCACGGGCGCCCCCGCGCGGATCGCGGGCCACTGGCAGGCCGGAGGCGAGCCGCGCCGCGCGGCCCCCCACTGGCTCGCCGCCGCCCGGGAAGCCGTGGGCCAGTTCCGGCTGGCCGAGGCGGCGACGCTGTTCGGTCAGGCCGCCAGCGCCTTCGAGGCGGCGGGCGACACGGGCGCGGCCCTCGGGGCGCTGGAGCAGCAGTCGGAGGCGCTGCTGGAAGCCGACCACGGCGCCGGGCACGAGGCGGTGGTGGCGCGCATGGAGGCGCTGGCCCACACGCCGGAGCAGCGCGCACGGGCGCACGGCCACCGCGCGCAGTTGCAGCACCGCCAGCAGGACCCGCTCGCCGCCGAGGCCACCGCCCGCGCCGGGCTGGACCTCCTCGCGGACACGGCCGCCCCCGAACTCCGGGCCCGCCTGCTGGGCACGGTCGCCCTGAGCCTGTGGTCGCAGGGACGGCTGGACGAGGCCGCCGCGGGGTACGCGCAGGTGGAGGTCATGTTCGGGGAACTGGGCCTGGTTTCGGCGCAGGCCGACACCATCAACGACCTGGCCCTGGTGCTGGACTACCAGGGCCGCCGCCAGGAGGCCGCCCGGCGCTACGCCCAGGTCGAGCGGCTGTTCGCGGCGCTGGGGCAAAAGGACCACCGCGCCATCGTGCTGGGCAACTGGGGCGGCAGCCTCCTCCAGGGCGGGCGCGCCCGTGAGGCGGTGCCGCGCTTTCTGGAGGCGCTGGAGGTGTGCCGCGACCTCCAGGGCGCCCCCAATATCGAGCGGCGGGTGCGGACCCAGCTGGGCGCGGCCCTGTCACAGCTCGGCCACTTCGGCGAGGCGGAAGACCACCTGGCGGCGGCCCTGCACCTGGCCCGGGCGCACGGTCTGCCGCAGGCCTATGCCCACACGGCACTGGCCGACCTGTGGGCTTCCCTGGGCCGCTTCCGCGAGGCCCACGGCGCGCTGGCACTCGCGGAGGCCGAGCACACCCGCGACGCCGAACGGCTGCTGGTGCACCTCAGCGAGGTGCGGGCCTGCGCGCTGGCGGGGAGCGATCCGGCGGCGGCCCTCGCCCGGGCCGGGCAACGGCTGGGCGAGGGTGGCCCGGCCACCACCCGCTTGCGCCTGCGCCTGTGGCAGGCGCGCTGGGCCGCGCCCGACGAGGCGCTGGCGACGGCGCGGCCCGCCATCCGCGAGGCGCAGGCCCTGGACCACGGCGGCCTTCAGGCCTGTGCCCACACCCGCGCCGCCCAGGCCCTCCTGGCGCTCGGGCAGGCGGCGGAGGCGCTCGACCACGCCGACCAGGCGTGCACCCTGCTCCGGACCTACAGCACCGCCGACCTCCCGTGGCCCGAGGCCGAGGCGGCCCGGGTGGCGGCGCTGGACCGCCTGGGCGACCCGGCGGCCGGTCAGGCGCGAACCGCGGCGCAAGACCGCCTGCTCGGTCAGGCCGACGCGCACGTTCCGCCCGAGCACCGCGCGGCCTTTCTGGCGCTGCCGCTGCACCGTGCCCTGCTGTCGGGGGAGGCGTCCGGCCCCCCCGCCTGGCACCCCCTGACGGACGCGCAGTGGACCCAGGTGCAGGAACTGCTGACGGTGACAGGCCCGGGCACCGGTCGGCCCCGGCGCGACACGCGCGCGGTGCTGGACGGCGTGCTCTGGGCGCTGAGCAGCGGCGCGGCCTGGCACCGCCCCTTCCCGGCCCACCTGCCCTCGGCGGCCACCTGCTACCGCCGTTACCGTGAGTGGCAGGCCAGCGGCGCCCTGCGCGCCGTGCTGACCCGCCTCCAGCAGCAACCGGAGAGCCGGGCCCTCGCCGCCCGGCTGCTGGGCCGCCTGGACCCCCCCGGCCCCTGAAGGCCCTTTTGAAATGACCCGGCCAGCGCGGGCGGTTTTGATATGGCGTGCCGGGCGGCCGCCTCCGCTCGCTTGGCCCGGGCCGTCACTGGCGGGTCATGGTGCCTTTCTTACCCTGGGTTACAGGCGGACGGGAGCACGCTCCAGCCCCGCCTCGGGAGGCTGAAGCCGCGAATCCCGCTGTCCTCATCCGCCCAGTGGCTCCACCATTCTTGGCTGGCGCTCAGGCTTGCCCCGCCCCGGAAGGAGGCCCATGGCAGACGCTCAGGAGCAGGTGTATGTGCTGCGCCTGTCGACCGAATCCACCCCGCCGGACGGCGGCCACATCAGCCTCTATCACGTCGGCAGCGGTCTGCGCCTGTACTTCGGCTCGCTGGCCGGGCTGCTGGAGTACCTGAAGGCCCACCTCGGCCGCGATCCCCGGACACCCCACGAGCCGCCCCGGCGGTCCCAGGAGGAAGCATGAACCACGTGCAGTTGCTGGCCCCCCTCGTCCTCGCCCTCGGCACGGCCTCGGCGGCCCCGACTGTGCTGAACCTGACCGCCACCGGCCAGGGCTACGCCGGTCCCGCCACGGTGCAGGCGGGCTACGTCCAGGTGAACCTCCAGAACACGTCCGGGATGCCGGTGGACGTGGGGGTCTTCCGCCTCAAGCCCGGCGTCACCGAGGCGCAGTTCCGGGCCGCCGGAACCGCCGTGGCGACCATGGCGGCCAAGGACGCCGACTACAACCTCGGTCAGATGGTGGACGTGCTGGGCGGGGTCGGGGACGTGCAGCCGGGCAAAAGTGACTCGGCGGTCCTCCATCTGCCGCCCGGCACGTACATCCTGGCCTCCCTCGACGCCGACGAGGCCACCCACAAGACCGCCCTCTCCCTGGGCTACGAGAAGCCCCTCACCGTGACCGGTCCGGAACTGAGCAACGCGCCTGCGGGAGCCGACTACACCGTGAATATGGTGGACTACCGCTTCGTGCTGCCCACGAACGTGACGGCAGGCCCCCACACCTGGCACGTCATGAACTCCGGTCAGGAGCCGCACTTCGCGCTGCTCGCCAGGCTGCTGCCCGGCAAGACGATGCAGGACGTGATGAACGCCATCATGAGCAGCGACCAGTCCGGGCCGCCCCCGGTGGACTTCGAGCACTCGGTCTTCGCCCAGGTGCTCACCACCGGCCAGGCCGAGGACGTGACCTGGAACCTCACCCCCGGCCAGTACGCGGTGGTGTGCTTCGTGGCCAGCAAGAACGGCATGGAGCACGCCCGGATGGGGATGCTCCAGGAACTGACGGTCAAGTAACGGCTGAAGCAGGGGGGCCAGGCGCGGCAACGTGTTCCTGGCCCCCAGCGCCATTCGTTCTCACAGAACGTAAGGAGTGAGCCTGATGATCCAGCCTTCGGCGACCAGCAACCTGACCCGCCCCACCCACCGCATCGGGGCCCTCAGCGTCACCACCCTGATTTCCGGGAGTCAGACTGCCGGTGCCTTCGCCCTGCTCGAACATGTGCTCGAAGTCGGCGCGCTGGGGTCGCCGCCCCACACCCACAGCCACGAGGACGAGTGGTCGTACGTACTGGAAGGTGAACTGACGGTGGACTTCGGCGGACAGGCGGTGCGGGCTTCCCCCGACGAGCTGGTATTCAAACCGCGCCGCCAGCCGCATACCTTCCTGAATCTGGGCGATGTGCCGGTACGTTTTCTGGAACTGATCGCGCCTGCCCCCTTCGAGCGTTACTTCGAGCAGCTCGCCCCACTGGTCCCCGAGCATGCTCCGCCGGACGTGCCCGCCATCCTCGGCCTGGCCGCCCGCTACGGCCTGGAGATGCACCTGAACGATCTGCCCCGCCTCGCCCAGCAGTACCGGCTCACCCTGCCTGGCCTGCTGGCGGAATGAACCCGGCTGGGGGATTCAGCGTCCGGCTCCCTGGCTGGAGGCCTGAAACAGCTTCCGACACGAGGACCGAGGCGGCCACCCCTTCGACCTGACCGACAGATACACCCCTTAAGGAGCGCCCATGAACCCTCTGCTCGTCCTGACCGCCCTCGCCCTGAACTCGCTGGCCCTGGCCGCCCCCGACCCCTGCAAGCTGCTCACGCCCGGCGAGGTGCAGTCCAGCCTGGGCGCCCCCACCGTGACCGCCAAGCCCGCCACCGATCAGGACATCCCCACCTGCAACTTCGACTTCAAAGACGGCGGTCTGAGCCTGGGCGTCACCGCCGGGGCCGGGAAGATGCTGGGCGGCAAGTCTCTGCTGTCACTCCTCCAGAGCGGAGGGGAGGGGGGGACCCCCATGAAAGGGGTTAAAGCTGTGCCCGGTGTGGGGGACGAGGCGGCGGGCGGCGGGGCCTCGCAGACCACTTCGGGCGTGCCGCAGGACTTCGCCACCCTCTATCTGCGTAAGGGAGACACGCTGCTGGTGTTCATGGCCGTCTCCAGCAACCACGCCGCCAGCAAACTCAACCTCCAAAGTCTGACCCTGCTCGCCAGACGCGCCCTGTTGCGGCTGCCTTAGCGGCAACCTGACCCCGTCAGAACAGCCGGAGCCAACTGCCGGAGGTTCTCGGCTCAGGGCCTCACCTGCCACCACGTCAGCCTGTTGCCGTCCCGCACGAGCAGGCGGCCATCCGGGGCAAAGGCCGCGTCAGGTGAGGGCAGGGCGCGGCCACAGCCCCCCTGCCGGTTGAAGCCACGGGCGAGGGCGTCCGGCGTGGGCAGCCACTTTCCGGTGTGCAGGTCTGCCAGCGTGTACCCGTAGAGTGCCCAGCCGCATCCGTCCCCACTGCCCTCACGCAGCAGGGCGAGGCGGCCCTCCGCGCTCAGCGCCGCGATCCCCCGGCCGGAGTTGGGATCGGTCGTGGTCGGCTTCAGCCGCAGCGGCGGCCCGGCCTGCCCGCTCGACGTGTTCACCCGCCAGAACTCCATGTCCACCGGGTCGCGGCGTGCGTCCGGGACGTGGCTGGACAGGGCCACCCAGTGCCCATCTGCCGACACCGCCAGCCCAAAGCCGCCCGACCGCCAGTCCGTCTTCCACAGGGGCTTCCCGGTGAGGTCGGTGGCGGCGAGGCGCTCGCGGTAGGCACTCTCGGGGCCGTTCTTGTCGTTCGCCTCACTCAGGATGACGCGGGAGACGGGAAAGACGGTCCCGGCGGGCAATTTGAGCGGCTGGCCGTCCCGTGACCACGCCTGCACCCGCTGCTGCCCGTTCCGGGGGTCCCAGACCTGGGCGGACACCACCGCGCCGCCGGGACTGAAGGCGAGTCGCTGGACGTTCCCGCCAGCGTTCCACTGCGCCAGCACCCGGCCCCAGAAGTCGTGAATGCGGACCAGATTGTCCTGCGCGGAGGCGAAGCGTTCCTCCTCCCAGACAGCGAGGGCACCCGCGTTGATGGGGGCGACGGTCTGGAGGCCCTGTCCGCTCAGCACCGCGACCCGTCCGGCCCCGCCGCCCCGCTCCAGGGCCACCAGCGTCCGCTGCCCGGCCAGGGGAACGGAGGCCGTCACTGCCTCGCCCAACCCACGCAGGAACTCCCCGTCCAAGAGGCGGCGCACCTCCGGCACGCTCCCCTGGCGGATGGTCACGAGGGCCTGCCCGTCCGGCGAGGGCCACGCCCCCCGCAAGCCCACCTGCGGCGAAAGGTCCCACACCCTTGAGCCGTCCTCGCGGTAGAGGGCGAGGAACTGCCCGTCCCGCAGCCCGCCCGTCTGCCGGTCATAGGCGTTGACGGCGAGGAGGAGGCTGTACCCCGCCGAAGCGTTCCCCACCCAGGTCAGCGAGGGGGCGGTGCCTTCCAGCAGCATCTGACCCAGCGGGACCGACTTGAGCCGCTCGCCCCGCCAGACGAACAGGGTCGCGGGGCCGTGCAGGCCGGAGGGGTCCCCGGGCGTGATCGCCAGCAGGGCCAGCCGCTCCCCGTTGTCGCTGAGGGCGAGGGCCACCGGTTTCACTCCGGCGGGCAGGGGGAGGCGGGTGGTCCGGCCGCCCCCGACCTTGACGATCTCCCGCCCCTCCACCCGCGCCCGCACCTGACCGCCCCGGGTGCAGACCTGCAAGGACAGCCGCGAGGTGGGGCAGGGGTCACTGAGGAAGGTCTTCCCGCTCCGGGGGTTGAGGAGGTACCGCAGGCGCACGGGCCGGTTCTGCCGCCAGCCCCGCGCTTCCAGTTGCAGGAACTCGCCGTTCCAGCCCAGCAGACTCAGGACGGGGGCCTCCCCCGCCGCCTCTGGCGCCCCGATCACCTGACGGCCCAGTGGCCTCCCAGTCGCGGCCTGCCAGCGCCGCAGTTCCCCGGTGGTGTCCAGCGTGTAGATTTCGCGGCTGTCGGGCGACCACGCCGCGCCCCCCGCAGGCGTCCACTCCGGCACCGAGAGGTGGCCGAAGCTGCCTGCCGCGTGTCCCTGAACGGTGAGGGTTCCCGTGAGGCCAGCGGCAGAGGCGACGGGCAGAGCCAGCAGAAGCGAGGTCAGCAGCAGGCGCATGGATTCAGCCTGCGGGACGGAAGCTGACGGGGCATGAGCGGGCAGGCGGAACGAGTCCCCACGTCAGGCGACGCCTCTGCGGGAGGGCCCACTGATGCCAACTTCGGGGGAGGCGCAGACGCGGGGCAAGAAGAACTTGGCGACTTGCGGCGGCAGGCAGCGCGCCCCAGCGTTATACGGACGCCCGCTCCGGGCCGCCCCATGTCACGCGCGTATCACGTTCGGCCCCGCACACTGACCCGGAGCGTTCAGGCGGGTGGGCCGACTCCAGGGTTCGCCGGAAAGGAAGGGACGACGATAGGGTCGCCGTCCCCGCCGGGCTGTTCGGGCGGCAGACCGGGCGCGAGGAGAGATTCACCGTCCCCACGAGGAGGCCAGGGATGCACGCCAGGGTGGTTACCGTCCAGATTCGGCAAGGCCGCGGGGACATCGTCGGCATCTTCCGCGCCGCGCTGGTCCCGGCGCGGCGTGAGCAAGCGGGCTTCTGCGGCGCGCGCCTGCTGACCGACGCGGCGCAGATGCGGGTGAACGAGGCCAGCGGCTTCTTCCGCGAGCAGCTCGCGCGCTTCGCGCCGGTGCTCAGTGCGCCGCCCAGCGCCGAGCACTACGAGGTGAACGTGAGCGAGTAGGGACGGGGAACGGACACGGGGCAGCATTTCAGCCTGGAGGCCAGCATATGATCACTTTCTCTTCCTCACGACATGGCCCTCGCCCAGGGCACTCCCCCCTGAGCCTGGCGCTCGGCGCGGTGGTCACTGCCGCCCTGCTGACGGGCTGTGGCCGGAACACGCCGCCCTCCGCCGACGCGCCCCGGGCGCTCATCCACGGCGCGGTGAGCAGCCCCGTGTTCGAGGCGCTCCAGCCCCTGGTCCGGCAGGTGAGCGGCGACACCCAGCCGGACCCCGGCGAGTTCGATCTGGTGATCGTGGACGGTGACAGCTTCACCGGGGGGCAGCTCCGGGACGACCCGTTGATCCAGCGCGCCCTGCGGAGTGGGGTGTGGGTGGTCGGCCTGGACATGTCGGAGGACGACAAGAAGGACGGCCTCGGGGGGCTCATCGGGGCCTCGACCCCGCAGGCCAGCCGCTTTTACATGGTCAGGCAAAGCCGCCCCGGCGGGCGCCTGGTCTACACCATCGTTGACCCGGCGGCCGGGGCGCAGACGGACCGCCAGGCGGCCGGGCAGATCTTCAAGGCGGTGAGGAACTCCGGGGTCTTCCCGCAGGACGCTCCGGCGGCCCCCGTCCCGCCGCGCCTGATCAACGTGACCTATCAACTGGTCAAGCCGTACGACCCGCTCCTGCCCGAGAACATGAATCCGGTGTTCAACGGAACCTACCCGGCGTGCTACCCCGGGAGAGTCTGGGGGTGCAGCTACAGCGGTGCCCAGCCACAGCAGCAGGCTTCCTGGTCGGCCACCCACACGATTCAGCTTTTCCTGGACGCGGGCAACAACCCCCAGGGAGACTTTCAGCACGTGCTGGTCACGAGCGAAGGCTCGGCCAACCCCGGTCCCACCGCCGTCAACAACCGGGACAGTTGCAGTGATTACAACGATCAGTGCGAGATCGCCTGGACCCAGACCCGCTTTGACGCCGGGCACAGTTTCGCGCCGGGAAGCGGCCTGCTCATCAAGAGTTCCTCACCGGCCAACGTCAACAATGCCCAGACCGTCACCACGGGGTCCACCTTCAGCATCGGGTATAGCCAGGATGCGGGGCTGAACGCCTCATACACCTACTCGGACTCGGTCAGCAAGACCATCACCGCCTGGCAGGCCCTCAACAACTCCACCACCTACGCCGCGAGCTGGGCGTTCGCCTCGAACAGTCCGTACAACGGCCTCCTCTCCAGCGGCTACGACAGCAGCATGTGGTTCTACTACTTCGGGGGGGTGGCTCCCCAGGGGCCCAACACGCTGTCACAGTCGAACTTCCAGTACCAGACCCAGACCCACTGGATCAACTCGCAGGTTTCGCGAAACGTCCTCCTGCTCAGCGGGACCGACAACGCCTACTACAACGACACCTGGGTGGTGGGCGCCCAGTCGGACAGCGACCCCAACGGCAACAACCCGTACTGCACGTGGGCGTTGTGTGGTGGCACGACCCAGCACTACTCGCAGTACGTGAACGGCCAGCCCTGGGCGCTGAACCTGGACATGTCCACGGTCATCCCGGTGAACACCCAGTCGCTCACCTTCAGCCCCAACCCGGTCACCGCCGGGCAGACCGCCACGGCGACCCTGACCCTGGCCTCCCGGACGCCGGTGGACGCCACCTTCACCGTCAAGTCCGACACGTCGGGCATCACCCCCGAACACGACACCTACACCATCCCCGCCGGGCAGGCCTCCCTCACCTTCAAGGTGCTGACGGGGGCCCAGGGCTGCCAGCCGCAGTCGGCGACCATCTCCGCCTTCTACGCCGACGGCCAGAACGGCGTCCTCAGCGTCAACCCGCCGCAGAACTGCCCACACGGCTAAGCCTCAAGAAAGGAAGCGCCATGAGGATGAGCCTCCGCGTCGCCACCGCTGCCCTGCTGACCCTGTCCACCCCGCTCCCGGCGGCCGCCCAGCCCGCCCCGGCCACCCACCTCACCGCCGCCCTGACCCGGCTCGAACAGGACGCCCTGAAGGCGACGGGCCCCGGGGGCATTCCCGGCATGGCGATTGCGGTCGTCGATCACGACCGGGTGATCTACCTCAAGGGGTTCGGGGTGCGCGAGGTCGGCCAGCCCGGGCGGGTGGACCCGGACACGGTGTTTCAGATCGCCTCGGTGTCCAAGCCCATCGCCTCGACGGTGGTGGCGCGGCTGGTGGGTGAGGGGGTGGTGGGCTGGGACGACCCGGTGATCGCGCACGACCCCGGCTTCGAGCTTTCCGAGCCTGCGGCCACCCGCGAGGTGACCCTGCGCGACCTGTTCTCGCACCACAGCGGCCTGCCCGAACTCGCCCCCGACCTGCTGGAGGACCTGGGCTTCAGCCGCAGCCAGATTCTCTACCGCCTGCGGTACCTGCCGCTCCCGAAGGGCTTCCGGGGCCAGTACGCCTACTCCAACTACGGCCTGACCGAGGCGGGCGTAGCGGCGGCAAAAGCAGCCGGGAAAGCCTGGGAGGACCTGGCCGCCGAGAAGCTCTACCGGCCGCTGGGCATGACCTCCACGAGTTCGCGGGTGGCCGACTACCGCGCCGCGAAGGACCGCGCCTCGCTGCACGTGCTGGTGGACGGCAAATATGTCGCCAGATTCCAGCGCGACCCCGACACCGAATCTCCCGCCGGGGGCGTGAGTTCGACCGTCCGGGACCTCGCCCAGTGGGTGCGGCTGCATCTGGCGGGCGGCAAGTTCAATGGGCAGCAGCTCATTCCCACGAACGTCCTGCGCGAAACCTACGTGCCCGAGGTGGTGAGTTCGCCGCCGGGCAACCCCGCCACCGACCGGGCGGGCTTCTACGGCCTGGGCTGGGATGTCGATTACGACACGGCGGGCCGGGTGCGGCTCAGCCACTCCGGCGCCTTCTCGCTGGGGGCGGCCACCAACGTCACGCTGGTGCCGTCGGCGGGGCTGGGTATCGTCATCCTGACGAACGCCGCGCCCATCGGGGTCCCGGAGACGCTGGCCCACACCTTTATGGATATCGCGCTGGACGGCAAGCCCGAGCGTGACTGGGGCCCCCTGTACCGGCAGGCCTTCGCGGAGCTGTTCGCCTCCATGCAGGGGAGCACCGACTACAGCCGTCCCCCAGCGACCCCCGCGCCCGCCCTGCCGCCCGCGAGCTACGTCGGCACGTACACCAATCCCTTCTACGGGGACGTGCAGGTGGTGGAGCGCGGCGGCGTGCTGACGCTGCTGGAGGGGCCGCAGGACATGGCCTTCCCGCTGCGGCACTACAGCCGCGACCTGTTCACCTACCAGCCGCGCGGGGAGTCGGCGTCGGGCCTGAGCGGCGTCACCTTCCTGATCGGCCCCGGGCAAAGAGCGGCGAGCATGGTGATCGAGAACCTGGACGTGGCGGGCCAAGGGACATTCACGCGGGTGGCGAGCGGGGGCCGGTGATGCCCTGGGAACGCGCCGCCGCCTGACGCGGGCGCCCGCTCTGCAAGCGGCGGTCACCCCTGCTGGACCAAGGGCTCCCGGTTTCCCGGCCTCTGCCACCCCGTACGGCCCCAATGAATTGTTCATCCAGTTGCTATTTGCGGGCGAGCGTGGTTCACTACGGATGTCCAACAAGTGGCTTTCTGGAGATCGCGGCTGGTCGTCCCCCCTGCCGGAGCGATAGACATCGCTCACGCTCACCCAGGAGTTCCTATGCGTCCCCACCTCACGCTGGCCTGCCTGTCTTTCGCCCTGCTCGCCTCCGCCTGCATGCAGGCCAATCCCCCCAGTGCCACCACGCCGACCCCGGAGCAGAGCGCCAGCAGCGACGCGGCAGTGAACGCGGCCCTGCATACCTTTGCCCGGCAACTGGCCCGCGCCCTGCCCAACCCGGAGGTCCGCGCGGCCATCCAGCAACAGGCAAATCTCCGCTTCGACGGGGACAGCGAGGCCCTCTACCGGACCCTGGCGGTCCAACCGGCGGGCGGAACGACACTCGAAGCCCTGATCGCGGGTCAGGGGGTAGGCGCCCAGTCCACCGAGGCCCGCCTCCAGGCACTGCGGGCGGTGACCTCACAGGTCAGCGGGTTGCAGGTCGCCGTGCGGGGGGGAAGCTGGGACACCGCGAGCGAGGTGCCCCTGGTGGCGGTGGCGCCCCAGGGCGGGGATGAATTCGCGCCGGTGACCGCATATGACGCGGCGGGCCAGGTCCACACGCTGGACGCCCGGCAAGTGCCCAGCCAGCCCGTCGTGGTGGTGGGGGTGAACGAACGGACGGACGAGCAGGGGAACCTGATCGCGGGCCTGGTTTCCCCCGGCAGTGCCCTGGGGACCCAGTCGTGTGACAACAAGGAACGGCTCAAATCGGTGTACGTGCGCGACAAACACGAACCCTGGGTCCGGGGCGACCCCGAGATCTACGTGAAGCTGGGAAGCAACAAGATCGACAACGTCTACACGGGCAGTCTGATCAATGTGAACGACACGAACCGGTGGTACGACATCGGGCGCGACCTGGTGACCTGGAGCTCCACGTCGGTGGGCAACTGGATGATGTACTTCTGGTACGAGCGGGACGGCGGCTCGAGCATCACAGTCACCCTGAACGGGGAATACAAGGGCGTGGGCGGCAGCGTGAGCTTCCACATCGCGGACGGGGACGACCGGATGGGGAATGCCCTGGTCGGCTTTGGCGAGCGTCAGACCACCTCGACCCTCGACACGGGCGACGTGCGCTGGACGCGAGGCGCCTGTCTGTGAGGTCCAGCCCGCTGTGAACAAGGCCCTCTCTGGCCCGCAGACCACGGCGGGGTGCGCGGGGGCAGAAACAGGAAGGGGCTCCTGGTGTTCCAGGCGCTCCTACGGAATGGGGGGTGGTCCGGGAAGCACCTCCGCCTCCCCTGTGGGAATAGACCCCTGCGAAAAGGGGCGAGGTGAGCCCCGCCGGGCAGGTACAGGACGGCCCGGCGAAGGCGTGGTAGGGTCAAAGCAGACTCATGCTGATGTCACGTCTGAAACAGGCCACGCAGAGACAGCACCAGGAGGTCGAAGCCCTGATGCCGGTCATGCAGCCTTCCCTGTCCCGGGAGGCCTATGCGCGCCTCCTGCGGCAACTCCACGCGGTGGTGGGGCCGCTGGAAGCGCAACTGCTGACCCTGCCGCTGCCCGCCCCTTTCGAGATCGACCTCCGCCTGAAAGAACCCTTGCTGCTCCGTGACCTGGCCGCGCTGCCGGACACGCCGCCGGTGCGCCCCGCCTCCCCGCACCTGGCGGGAGTGCCCGAGGCGCTGGGGGCGCTGTACGTCCTGGAAGGCGCCACGCTGGGGGGCCAGGTGATCACCCGGCACCTGCGGCGGACCCTCGGCCTCACGCCGGAAAGCGGTTCCGCTTATTTTCACGGCTATGGCCCGGCCACCGGGCGGATGTGGCAGGCCTTTGGGGAGGCGCTGGACGGCCAGGTCGCGCTGGACGACGAGGCGCGGGTGATCGGGGGCGCGCAGAAGACCTTCCAGGCGTTCGGGGACGCCCTCTGCGGGGTTCCGGCATGACGGACGGCGGGCCGACGGACCTGCTGCCGCCGACCTACCTGGGCGGGCCGACGATCACCCCCGACAACTGCGACCGCGAGCCGATCCAGATTCCCGGCAGCATCCAGCCGCAGGGGGCGCTGCTGACGGTGGACGCGGGGACGCAGTTGATCCTTCAGGTGAGCGCGAACACCGGACCACACCTCGGGCACCCGCCCGACACGCTGCGGGGCAACCCGCTGACCACCCTGCTGCCGGAGGCCGCCCTCCAGCCCCTGCTGGCCGCCCTGCCCGCCGGGTCGCCCGACCATCTCCAGTACCGCGCGACATTGGACCTGCCCTCCGGCCGCACGGCCCTGACCGCGCACCGGGTGGGGGACCTGCTGATTCTGGAGTTCGAGGCCAGCGAGGGGCATGATCCCACCGGACCCCAGGCCCTGCGCAACGCCGTGTTCGCGCTGGAAAGTGCGCCCTCCCTGGCGGAGCTGACGCGGGAGGCCGCCGCCCTGGTGCGGGAGATCAGCGGCTTCGACCGGGTGATGGTCTACCGCTTCGCCCGGGACGCCAGCGGGGAGGTGATCGCCGAGGCCCGCCGGGAGGGCCTGCCGCCCTTCCTGGGACACCGCTTTCCCGAGTCGGACATTCCGGCGCAGGCGCGGGCGCTCTATGTGCGGCACCTGCTGCGCCTCACGGCGGACACGCACGCCGCGCCCGTCCCGCTGGAACCGGTGCTGAACCCCCAGACCGGCCAGCCCACGCCGCTGGGTGGGGCCGTGCTGCGCGCGACCTCCCCCATGCACCTCCAGTACCTGCGGAACATGGGCGTGGCGTCCAGCCTGTCGGTGTCCATCGTGGTGGAGGGGCGGCTGTGGGGGCTGATCTCCTGCCATCACCTCACCGCCTACGTGGTGCCCCCCGGGACGCGCACGGCGCTCG
Source organism: Deinococcus metallilatus (assembly GCF_004758605.1). NCBI lineage: Bacteria > Thermotogati > Deinococcota > Deinococci > Deinococcales > Deinococcaceae > Deinococcus > Deinococcus metallilatus. The sequence goes on along the minus strand of NZ_CP038510.1, from coordinate 81,810 downwards.
AATATCTGGGCCGGTTGCTGAGCCTCCAGGTGCAGGTCAAGGCCCGGGCGGACACCGACGCCTTCCGCGCGCGGCTCCAGGCCCGCCATGCCCGGCTGGTGGAGGCCGCCGCCCACTCGCTCGCGCCGCTGGACACCTTCGCCGACGAGGGGCTGGACCTGGAAGGGCTGATGCGGGCCAGCGGCGTGATCGTGTTCTTCGAGGGGCGCTGGCGGGCCAGGGGTCTGACGCCCGAACCCGCCCAGGTGGAGGCGCTGCTCGCCTGGCTCCGCACGCGGGAAGGGACCCTGTTTCACACCGACGCGCTCTCCGAACAGTGGCCCCCGGCGGCGGCCTTCACCGACCGGGCCAGCGGGCTGCTCGCCGTCAGCGTTGGGAACGGCTGGTCGGAGGGTGTGGTGTGGCTGCGCCCGGCGATCACCACGACGGTGGCCTGGGGCGGCGCGACGCCGGAGCAGGCCAAGGGCAAGCTGGGGCCGCGCCGGTCCTTTGAAACGTACGTCGAAACGGTGCGGGGGCGGGCCGAACCCTGGCACGCCGGAGAACTGGAAGAGGCGCAGGACCTTCAGCGTGCCCTGACGGCGGCCCTGGGCGAACGGCTGAGCGTGGTGCGGGAGCTGAACGCCGCCCTGGAGCGTGCCAATGCCGAGTGGCGGCAGTACGCCTTCGTGATCGCCCACGACATGCAGGAACCGGTGCGCCTGATCGCGCAGTTCGCGGAACTGGTCCACCTGCGTTACCGCGATCAGGTGGACCAGGGCGGGGAGCGCATGATCCGCTTCCTGCTGGATGAGACGGCGCGGCTGCGCAGCCTGACCCACGATCTCCACGCCTACACGGCGCTGCTGTCGGCCCCGCCGCCCGTCCGCCGCCCCATCGCCCTTGGACAGGTGCTTCAGGACGTGCTGGAGACGCTGGCGCCTCAGATTGAGGAAACGGGCGCGGAGGTCAGGGTGGAGGAAGCTCTGCCCACCCTCCACGCCGATCCGGCAAGGCTGCGTGACCTGCTGCTGCACCTGGTCAAAAACGCCCTCACCTTCGGCGGCCCCAGGCCCTGCGTGCAGGTCAGCGCCGAACGTGTGCCGGGCGCGTGGAACGTCACGGTGCGCGACCAGGGGCCAGGGATCGCCCCCGAATACCATGAGAAGGTCTTCGGCCTGTTCCAGCGTCTGGGCCGCCGCGAGGAGTCCCCCGGCAACGGCATCGGGCTGGCCCTGTGCCGCAAGATCGCCGAGCGGCACGGGGGAAGCCTCCACCTCACGTCCCTTCCGGGGCAGGGCAGCGCCTTGACCTTTCACCTCCCGGACCCCGGGGAAAGCCCCGATGCCGTCTGATCCCGTGCGTCTGCTCCTGGTGGAGGACAACGCCGCCGATGTCTTCCTGCTGGAAGCCGCCCTGGAGACCGCCACGTTCCCAATCCATCTGAAGGTCGCCTGGGACGGCGTCGAGGCACTGGAGCACCTGGCGGGTGCCAAGGACAGGGGGCAACTCCCCGACCTGATCCTGCTCGACCTCAACATGCCCCGCCTGAACGGCTTCGAGGTGCTCGCCGCGCTGCGGGCGGACCCGGCCCTCGCGCCCCTGGTGGTGGTGGTCTTCACCACGTCGAGCGCGGAGGCCGACGTGCAACAGGCCTACGCCCTTCAGGCCAACGCCTATGTCAGCAAGCCCGCCACCCTGGACGAGTTTCTACACCTGGTGAACCTGCTCGAAGCGTACTGGTTCGGGGCCGCCAGCCTCCCCAGCACCTATTCGCCCTGAGGACCGGCGAAAGGGGGCACCCCTCGGACCGCCGCCACAGAGACAGGTGTTGGCGCGGTGCCTGTCTCGAAAGACGCTCGGGCTGTCGCCTCTGCTGGTCTAGCTCTTTTGCGAGCAGCCTCCTGCGGTTGAGCCAGCGGCCGAGTCCGTCAAACGCGGGCCTAACCCAACCTCCCCCAGACTGCGCCAACGGCACCGCTTCCCTGACGCAGCCCCGCGCACGCCCCCCGCCTGCCGGGTCACCGCACACCCTGGAGGCGCACGACATACTCCACCAGGGCGTCGAGGTCGGCCTCACTGATGTCCTTTGGCCCGAAGGCGGGCATGGCGCCCAGACCGTGCCGGACCTGGAAACGGATCAGGAAGCCGGGAAGCGGCTTGTCGTTGAGGGCAGGCCCCAGGCCCGCGCTGCCCCCCGGATGGCACTGCTGGCAGTTCGCCATGTACACGACCTGTCCGCGCGCCTGGGCCGGGGTGAGGCCCGGGAGGTCGCCCACCAGCGGGGTATCCCGCCGCACGGGCAGGCAGCCAGTGAGGCCCGCCGCGACCAGAACGAGGATGAGGCGTTTCATCGTGCGCCCTCCCGGGTGATGCGCCACAGGACGCCCGTCTGGCGTTGCGGAAGCTGGCCGTCCTCCGTGGTGGTCATCACCCCGAAATCCACCACATACAGGGCGTCGCCCGCCGGGTTGAAGCGCGCGTCCACCGGCCGCTCGAACCCGCCCCCCCCGATCTTGGAGGCGGGGCCATTCTGTGGACCCCGGTTCACCGCGAAGTCCTCCACCCGCCCGGTCGTGACGTTCACCCGCACGACCTTGTAGCCCACCGGCCCCAGCACCTTCCCGACGACGGGGGCGAGGTCCCCGAACTGCGCCACGAACGCCTCACCCACGTCTCCGAAGGCGGGGTTGCGGGCGAAATCCAGACCGTTCGAGGAGGAGTGGACGCCCAGCAGGGCCGCCGGTTTGGGCGGTGTCCCGGGAGGCTGGGCCAGGAGTTGCGCCGGGGCGGGCTGACCGGGGGCCGTGAAGTGGTCCGCCTCACTCAGCGGGCGGCCCGCGTGATAGTCGGGCCAGCCGTACCAGGTGCCGGGCGTGACCTTCCAGAGCGGATCACCGGCGCCGAAGACCGGGCGGCTGCCCCGCACGTCGTAGCTGTTCTCGGTGACGTAGAGCGAGCCGTCAGGGGAGAAGGCGAGGCCGAAGGGATTGCGGAACCCCCAGGCGACCAGTTCGAGCGGCCCCCCCTGCTGGGGCACGCGCAGCACCGCGCCGCCACAGGGAAGCTGCCCACGCACGACCTGGCCGGGCCGCGAGGGCGTGCCGAAGGGCTGATAGGCCCCCGTCACCACGGTGTCCGCAGCGGGGGTCAGGGGATTGGCCGTCCGGTAATTCTGCCCGGTAAGGGTGATGTCCTGGCAGGGAATGTCGTGGAACTGGGGGAAGCGTTTCAGCCAGCCGTACTCGGCGTTGTCCGGCCCGACGACCCCACTGTTGGTCGCCGTGCCCTGCCCGAAGTACACGTACCCGTCACGCCCCACGACCGGTCGGTCAGTGTGGTGGTCCCCCAGGCTGGGCAGGTTCTCCACCAGCGGCGTGACCCGCCCGTCCAGCGTGATCTTGACGATCCGGCCCCCGCCGATCTCGCCGCCCTCCGCGACGTAAAAGGTCCCGTTCGCGTAGTCCAGGCCGTTCCAGGGAGGGTTCTGGCCGCGCGCGATCTCGGTCCGGCGGCCACCTTGCTCCAGCCGCAGGAGTCTCGGCACGGTGAACACCTCGCCGTAGGAGTAGCCCGCCTCCAGCACATACACGCGGCCCCCCTCGTCGAAGGCGACGGCGGTGGGGAAATCGAGGCCGGTGGCGACGGCCTCCACCCGGTAACCGCTCGGGACCGCGATGTCGGCGGCGCGCACGGTGCGGACTGTGGGCGGCCTCGTCTGACCACCGCCGTTCGAGGGGAGCAGGCTGAAACAGCCCGTGAGCAGGACACTGGCGAGAAGGGCCTGGGTGAAGGTCCGTCCGGGTTGCAGGTAATGCGTCCGCTTCATGATCCGCCTCCCCCTGGAGGGCACCGCTGTGGGCCAGGGTCCCATCGTAAGGTGCCGTTGACACGTCCAGCCGGGGCGGCGTTGGCTCTTTCTTTAGAGCATTTGTCCGAAGTACGGTGTTGGAGGAAAGGCACCTCCAACACCTCCATTCTCTGCTTCGCAGCTTTGCAAGTCCGTTCGGCTCAGCAAGGTTCGGCAACCGATCACGGCACCGCTCTAGTCCGCCGGTTGTCCCATCACCTGCTCGCGCGCCTGCTCGCGCAGCACATATTTCAGCACCTTACCGCTGGCGGTCTTGGGCAACTCCGGCGTGAACACGATGCGGGTGGGGAGGGCGTGCGCGGGCAGATGCGGGCGGGCGAAGGCGAGCAGCTCGCGGCCCTGCACCTGCGCGCTGGAGTGCAGCGTCACGAAGGCGACCGGGGCGTCACCGCCTTCCACCGGGGCGGCCACCACCACGGCCTCGCGCACGCTGGGATGGCGGTACAGCACGGCTTCGACCTGCGCGCTGGAGACAGGTTGACCGGCGACATTCAGCAGGTCCCCGGCCCGGTCAAGGATTTCCAGCCGTCCGTCGGGATGGACGCAGGCCACGTCCCCGGTGTGCAGCCACCCACCCTGGACGGCGCGGCGGGTGGCTGCCCGGCGGCGTGTTCGGCAACGTCGGCGGGATGCTGAAGGTCAAGGGCGTGAAACTCTTTCCCCGTGAGGTGGCATTCTGGCTGGCCGGGCACGGGCTGGACCATACGCAGCACACGCTCCGGCTCTGGTCCCAGCTCGGCGCGGACCGGGTCGGCCTGACAGTCCGCAGCGAGAGCCGGGATGATCTGGAGGCCATGCGGGCGGACTTCCAGCGCCGCTTCGCCCTGAAGCTCGACGCCCTGGACCTCGACCCCTCGCACGAGGGCCGGGGTGTGGTGGACGAGCGGGCTTAGGGCACTCGTCGTCAAGATGACGTTGTTTTTGACCCTCTCCCCTGGTGGGACTTGCAAAGTTGAGGAGCAGAGAGGTGGGCGGAAGCCGCCAGACAGCACGGCGTCAAGCGAGGGGGCCACATCGCACCCGCTCCACTGTCCCCCCTGGGCAGTGCGCCACGACCAAAAACAACGTGTAGCAGGCGACCTGAAATTCAGGCGGCCTGCGTTCCCGTGGCCCCTCCGCTTCCTCCAAGCCGACAACTTGCCACAACCGCTCGGTCAGCGGTAGCGGCTGAGGTCGAAGGGCAGGTCGTACTTTTTGCCAGTCGCATCGGTGAAGCGCAGGTGGCCGGTGGTCGCCCCTTCGGGCACGCGGAAGCGGTAGGTGATCGCATCGGTCCAGCGGAACACCACCTGACCGTCGGCGTCACGGTAGTTGTCGAGGGACGCGCCGGACATCTTGACCGCGCTGGTCGGCAACACTTGTTCCCCGATCAGCATCGTCGCCGGGCCGAACGCCTTGAGAAAGTCCTGGTCCTTGGGGCCGTTGCTGTGCGCGTACACGATGAATTCGACGCGGTCCACGGGCATGTCGGCGATGTGCTGCACCGCGTCGGGCGTGACCGGCTTGCCCTGAATGGTCAGGAAGTACCCGGCCCAGCGTGCGCGCTCCAGGGGCGTGGCGAGTTGCACTGCCTCCACCGACCCCTCGCCCGGCGTGAGCGAGAGCGCGTCGGGCACGCTGTAGAGCAGGTAGTCACGCACCGGATAGCCCTGGTGCTGCCCCGCCAGCGCCTCGCCCTGCTGGACCGCCGCCTGGCGTTCGGCGTCCGTCGGGGTGGCGACCAGGGCCAGGGTGCTGCCCAGGAGCAGCGCGAGGGCCAGGCCGCCCCCAAGCCTCATTGCGTCCCCTGCGGCAGGGCATAGATCAGCACCGTCTCGTCACCGGCGGTGTTCCAGATCGTGCGCGAGGTGTTGCCGCTGACCACCGCCACGTACTGACGGTCCCCCAGCTTGTAGGTGATCACGCCGCCCGCGACCGAGCCGCCGGTGCCCGCCTTGTAGAGCACCTGGCCGTCTTTCGCGTTCAGCACCAGGAAGTTCCCGTCCTGGTCACCGGTGAAGAGCACGCCGCCCGCCGTGGGGGTCACGGCGGCCACCAGGGGCGACCCGGCCTCGCGCTTCCACTTGATGTCGCCGGTGCTGGCGTCGATGGCGTGGGTCCAGCCGTTGGCCTTGGCGCGGGGGTCAAACGTGCCGAAGCCGTTGGTGGTGCCGGTGAAGACGCTGCCCGCGTTGTAGCGCACCGGGCCGATCTTGATGGTGGCGCACCAGTCCACCGAGTTCACGTACAGCGTGTTGGTCTGCGGGTCGTAGGCCGGGCCGTTCCACTCCACGCCGCCCAGGGTGCCCGGGCAGAAGCGGGTGCCATCAGTGGTGAGTGGCGCGTCCGAGTTCTGGATGGTCGTCACCGGGATCATGTTGAGGCGGTCGTGCGTGGCGCGGTCATACATGTAGAGGTGCCCGCCCTTGTCGGCGACCGCCATGTACTTCTTGCCATTCGCGTTGTAGACCACCGGCGCGGCGGCGGTGTCCCAGTCGTGGTAGTCGTTGGCGATCTGCTGGGCGTACCAGGCGAGCTTGCCGGTCTGCGCGTTCAGCACGACCACCGAGTCGGTGTAGAGGTTCTTGCCGGGGCGGTAGTCGCCCGCGAAATCGGGGGCCGGGTTGCCGACCGACACGTACAGCATCCCGGAGGCGGGGTCGAGAGTGTAGCTGGTCCACATGCTGCCGCCGCCGTGCGCGGTGGTCGTGGCCTTGTCCCAGGTGTCGGCGCCGGGCTGGTCGCCGGTGGGGATCACGTCGAAGGTCCAGATCAGCTTGCCGGTGTCGGCGTCGAAGGCGTACACGTGCCCCTGGGTGCCCCAGTCGGCCCCCGCCTCGCCGATAAAGACCTTGCCATCCCAGACGATGGGCGCGCTGCTCAGGAAATACCCCTGGTTGCTGTTCGCCACCCAGACATCCCAGAGGGTGCCGCCGGTGTTCTTGTCGAGCGCGATGAGGTGCCCGTCCGTCGTGCCGCGGAAGAGCTTGCCGTCATACAGGGCCACGCCCCGGTCCACTGGCTGCGGTTCGGCGGTCTTGGGCGTGTAGGTCGAAGTCCACTGGCGGTTGCAGTTGGCGGCGTTGATCGCAAAGGTGCTGTGCGCGTTGGTGAAGTACAGCACGCCGTTCATCTCGACCGGGCCGACCTGGAAGGCCCCGTGCTGGCCGGTCTTGAACTGGCACACCCGCTGGAGCTTGCCCGCGTTCGCCGCCGTGATCTGATCGAGCGGCGAGTAACGCTGGCCGAGGTAATCGCGGTTGTACATCAGCCAGTCGTCGCTGTCCGCTGCCTTCAGCAGGGTCGCCTGGGTGGGCAGGGTGCTCACGGCCTGGCGGACACTCCTGGAAGGCGCGGGAAGCTGGCTGGGCACCTGCACCTGCTGGCGGTCGCCGGAGGACGTCAGTTTGGTGCTCAGCCCGTTCTTGTCGAGCGCCTTGTTGCCCGGTGTGAAGCCGTTCTGCGAGAGAATGTAGGCGGTCACGTCCAGGTACTGCTTTTGCGAGAGGCTGCCGGGTGCGTTCAGCGGCATCTGGTGGGCCGTGAAGTTGTAGAGGTCACTCAGCGGTTTGTTGTCCCAGCGGCTCAGGAAGCTCGCCCCCTTCAGCGCCGGTCCCACCCCGCCCTGGAGCTGCTGCCCGTGGCAGTTCTGGCAGCTCGCCGTGTACACCTGTTGCCCACTCTTGGCCTGCGCCGCCGTGAAGGGCGGCCCGCTGCGGCTGCCCGAAGCGGAACTCGCGGGGGTGGCGGCCAGGGCCAGCGTCAGCGCGGTGAGGCCACCCAGCCCCAGGACACCGGCAGCGGCGTAACGTGCCTTGAGGGAAGAAGTCATAGGGTCCTCCGATCTCTGGTCAGCGCGAAGGGGGAAACGGCCGAGCCGTTTCCGAGAATTCCCTTTCCGTACAGCTATTTTCTGACCGATGGAAGAAGAGGAAGTTGCGTGTCCGCTAAAGACTTGCCTGGAAAAGCGCGCCACCGTCCCGAGCGGAAGGACACCCGATCAGTCGTTCCCGCCCGGTGGCGCGGCGGGCGTGGGAAAGGGCGGGTTGTCCTGCGGGTTGCTGGCGTTGTCCCCGGCAGCGCCCGCCCGGACCGTCTCCACCGTGATGATGCCCACCGGCACCTGCCGGACGCTGGGATTCGTGAAGCGCGTCTGCTGCCCCTGCACGTCGCCGTAGGCCGCGCCGGTGGTCGAGGGCGTCCCGGTGAAACCCGCCGCGTAGGGACTCTGGAAGGCATAGGCCCCCGACTGGGTGAAGGTGTGCGCCCACGTTTCGCCGGGGTACAGCGTGCCCGAGCGCCAGGGGGCGGCGTCGGCGGGTGCCGCCGTGTTGGGCGTGAGTTGTGGCGCTCCGGGAGGCCGCGACTGCGCGAGCCGCACGTTGCCGGGCTCGTAGAACACCTCGCGCGGCTGCGTGCCCGCGTTGCGGAAGATCACGGTGGCCCCCAGTGGCACGCGCAGGGTGGCGGGGGCGAACAGCCCGGTATCGGTCAGGTCGATGGAAAAGGCGTTGCGGTCACGCGAACACCCGGCCAACGCGAGTGCGAGAAGGAGCAGGGCGGCCCTCATACCAGCAGCTCCCCGGGGTTCCTGAAGTAGCGGTCACGGATGGCGTCGGCGGCCATGTAGGCGAGGGCCAGCAGCGTCTCGGTGGGGTTGGCGCCGGGATTCTGGGGGTACAGCGCGGCGCCAGTCACGAAGACATTCGGCGTGTCCCAGACCTGCCCGTACTTGTTGGTCACGCTGCTCCCGGGATCGCGGCCCATGATGGCGCCGCCGGTGCAGTGGGTACTCTGGTACTGGTAGATGTTGTAGGGGTCGAGTTCGGGCGTCGTCTTCATCCGGGTGGGGTTCATCGCCCGCCCGATCTGGTCGCACTTCTGCGCCAGGAAGCGGTACATGTTGCGCTCGTTGTCGTAGAAGTCGAAGGTGAGGCGCAGCAATGGATCGCCGAAGCTGTCCTTGTAGGTGGGGTCGAGGTCGAGGAAGTTCTGGCGGTAGGCCTGAATCTCGCCCTGGACGCCAATGCCGACGGTGCTGTCCCAGTTGCGGCGCAGGTTCTCCTTCCAGTCGCGGCCCCATTCCGTGCCGCGCCCGGCGACCGACCCCACGTCCCCGGCGGTGGCGATCTGGCCGTCCTTGGGGGGGCCGCTTTCCTGACCGGCCCCGCCGCCCTGCTGAGTGCCCGCGCCCGCCTGGCTGCCGCTGCCCGCGGCGCCGCTCCCGCTCCTGCGTCCCGTTCCCTGGGGCGGCAGCGTCGTGACCGACGTGAGGGGATCGCGCTGCCCCGACCCGGTGTAGATCGAGGCCCCGCCGATGAAGTCCACGTTCGAGTGGTCGAAGTTGTCGGCGTTGAAGTCGTAGATCAGGCTCTGCACGACGCCGTTTCCGGCGAACTCGTTGAAGCGGTGCCCCTCGAACACCAGGGTCGTGGGCGTCTTGCTGAGCTGGTAGGTGTAGTTCTTGCCGACCATGTTGCGGTCGTTGCCCACGCCGCGTGGGTGCTTGGCGCTCTGCGAGAGCAGCAGCAGCCGCACGTTCGAGAGGGTGTAGCTGCTGACCAACACCACCTCGGCGGGCTGCTCGTGTTCCTGGCCGGTCAGCAGATCCACGTAGGTCACGCCGGTCGCCATCCCGTCCGGGCCGACGTTGATGCGACGGACCTTGCAATACGTCCGCACCTCGTAGTTCCCGGTCTGCAAGGCGGCGGGAATGTGGGTGCTGACCGCGCTCGTCTTGGCGTCCACCTCGCAGCCGTAGCGGGTGCAGTAGCCGCAGTAGATGCACCCGCTGCGCACCCGCCCCGACACGTCCCGGTACGCCTGCGAGAGAATCCCGGCGGGCTGCGGAAAGGGATGGTAACCCAGCCCGTTGCAGGCGTCCGCGAACATCTGCGCGTGGATCATCATGGGGTGCGGCGGCAGCGGGTAGGGGCGCGAGCGCGGCGCCTCGAAGGGATTCCCGCCCGGCACGATCTGCCCGGCCAGATTGCCCGCCGCCCCCGAGGCGCCGATGTCGTACTCCACCCGGTCGTAGTACGGTTCGAGTTCGTCGTAGGTGACCGGCCAGTCCTGCACGGTCATGTCTGCCGGAATCTTGTTCTGGCCGTAGCGCGCGATGTTGTGGCTGCGGTGCTGGAAGTCGGCGGGCAGGAAGCGCCAGAACTGCGCGGTCCAGTGGACGCTGGCCCCGCCCAGCCCGCGCCCCGGATGAAAGGAACCGTACTGCCGGATCGGCAGCGAGGGCAGCCCGGCATTGGGCCGCCACGTCCAGGTTTCCTGGCTGATGTCGTACATCAGCGCCTTACGGATCTCGTGCCGCAGTGGATCGTGGTTGTGCATGAAGTCGGGATTGGCCCACCGCGCCTCCCCGATCTCCAGCGCCACCACCGAATGCCCGGCGGCCCCCAGCTTCCAACCGATCACGCTGGAGGTCCAGCCCGCTCCGATGGTGACGACATCGACTTTTTTGTGAACTTTGGGCATGTGGGTTCCTTTGCTTCCTAATGCTTGTGCTGCATGTCCTCGCCCGTCACCGGCAGCACCACCTCGTCGTTCGCGCGCTGGCCGGGGTTGAAGGTGTGGAGGTCCTCGAAGCTCTGCGGCTTGCGGCGCAGGCCCTCGCCCTCGGTCTGGAACTGGGCGGGGGTGTAGGCGCGCTGGGCGCCGGGATGGCCGACCAGCTTGTAGCCCACCAGATTGCGATTCCCGCCGTAGATCGGATCGCTGAACATGCCCTCGGCGGTGTGGCGGCGCAGGTTGTGAAAGAAGCTCTGGGCGGTGAGGTTGCGGTCGAAGTTCCCGGCCTGGCCGTCCGCCATCAGCCCGATCAGGGTGTCCTGCTGGCCTCCCGCGAGGTCTACGAAATCCTTTCCGAAGCGCGCGTTCGCCAGCCGGTCCAGCCCCGCCAGGCCGATGCGGTAGACCTCGCGCGGCGTCAGGATGTTCTGGTAGCCGTAGCGGTAAATCTGGTCGGCGGGCACCCAGACGACGCGGGGGCGGTCGGCGGGCCGGGTCCCCTGGTACGTCTGCGCGAAGGGCGGCTTGCGGTAGGTCGGCTCGTTGAAGCCCTCGTGGTACGAGAGCATGTGGTCGATGTAGTACACCACGCCCGCCTCACGCGCGCCGGGGTCACTGGGATCGCCCGGCAGGATGCGCGCGGTCGCGGCTTCGACGGTGGCGGCCTCGTGCGGCGTGAAGACCTGGAAGGTATCGGGGGGTTGATCGGGCGGGAAAGGCGTGGGCGTATCGCGGGCGGGAAGCGGGCTGTTGGGGTTCTCGGGGGCGACGCGATTGGGCAATTGCTGGGCGCTGCGGGCGGGATTGGGGCGGCAGGCCGTGACCAGCAGCGCCAGCGATCCGGCCACCTTCAGGAAGGAGCGGCGCTCCATGCCGGGGGGCTGTTCTGGAGGGGTCTTCATGGGCACCTCAGGGGTTGGACTGGAAGGAACGGAGATAGGCGGCCATGTCGCGGGCGTCGGGTTCGGTCACGCCCAGCGTTGGCATCCCGGTGTAGGGGTCGATGGTCTGCGGAATGCGAATCCAGCGCATCAGGTTCTCGGGCGTGTTGGGCAGCACCCCGGCGATCAGCGCGTGGTCGCCCAGGTACTTCAGGTTCGGCCCCACCCGCCCCTGGGCCCCGCTCACGCCGGGAATCACGTGACACGATATGCAGCCGTAGGACCGGAAGAGGGCGGGCGCCCGCGCCGGGTCCGCCCCCGCCAGCACGTTGAGCGCCGAAGGTCCGTCCGCCGCGATCTCGCCACTCTGGTTCCAGGCCGCGGGTGTCACCGGAATGCGGTTGTACGAGGCCGACAGCAGCGCCACCACGATGAAGGCCACCAGGACGCCCGCCCCGAAGCCCATCCAGCGCCGCCGCGGGGCCAGGTGTTCGGCGCCCGGTTCGGCGGCCTCAATGTCCAGGTTGGGGTCTTCCTGGGGTACGGTCTGGAGGGGCTGTTCGTGCAGTGCGGCAGGAGCGGAGAGCGGCACGGCGACGGTACGGGTGACCACTTGCGGCGGCGGAACCTCCGGCAGTGGCGGGACGACATGAACCTCCCGCTCGCGCCTGAGCCTGCGGTCCGCCTGTCGGCGGCGCCACCACAGCAGGCCGAATAGGACACTCAGCAACCACGGGACGACGTTCATCATGCGGCTCCCTCCGGGTGTTCGCGGGTTTCGCGGTTCCGCTGCGCCCGCTCCTCGTCACGCAGCCACTGCACGAAAAAGACGGCGGCCAGCGCGACGTACACCACGCCCGATGGCACCCACATCACCAGGCCCGCGAGCTGCTGGTCGGCCAGGGGGTTACGGCCTTCCGCCAGGGCCTTTTGTGCATAGTCGGGATAGAGCGGCGTGCGGGCAAAGGCCAGCAGCACCCCCAGCAGGCTGCCCTGCAACGCGGCCCCGAAGAGCGACACGACCGCAGCCCCCCGCGCGAGGGCACGCCGCCCCGGCGGTTGCAGCAGCGCCCACCAGAACAGCGCGTTCGTCAGCAGGAAGCTGAGGTGTTCCAGCGCGTGCAGCCCCGGATTCCGCACCGCCGCCTCGTAGAAAGCGGGCACGTGCCACGCCCAGAACACGGCGGTCGCCAGCACCCAGACGACCACCGGATGCGTGAGCCAGCCCACCGCCGAGCGCAGGGCGGGGCGGCGATTCCAGAAGCGGGCGAAGGCGCGGCGCCAGGACAGCGGCGCGGCCCACGCCAGCACGTACAGCGGCGTACCCAGAACCAGCAGGGGCGCGGCCAGCGTGATGAGCAGGAGGTGCTGGACCATGTGCCAGGTGAAGGACTCGTCCGCCAGCCCGTCCAGCCCCAGCAGCGCGACGGCGAGGACGACTATTCCCGCGAAGAACGCGACAGTACGCCACATCGCCACGCCGCGCCCCAACCCCGCCCGTCGCCACAGCACCGCGAGGCCGAGGGCATACAGCAGGGTGAGGACGACCAGCCCCAGCGAGACGGATAACGCGCCGCCTTCGTCATGGCCCGTCCCGTGCGCGGCAGCCCAACTTCCCACCACACAGCCGCTCAGGGCGAGGAGAAGCAAGGGAAAGAACCTCTTCATCCCCCTCACCGGAACGGGCAGGCGGGCAGGAAGAAGGCGATGATACCGGTCATCGCGATCACGAGCAGGAAGATGCCGTTCTGCCACGCCCCGTAGCGCCCCAGGTAATGCGTGACCTGCTCCACCACCCCCTGAGGCTGGCCCGGTAGCGTCCGCAGCCGCAGCGTCACGACCAGCGCCGCGAGGCCGATCAGCAGCACCACGCCATTCAGCAGGTACGTCGGTATCCGGTTGCCACCGCAAGCGATGGGGGTAAAGGCCAGCCCCAGGTCGATCTGCACCACCCACGCCACCGGCGCCGCGAACAGGCCGAACCAGACGGTGGGCCGCGCCACCCGCCCCAGCTTGCTCAGAAGGTCCGACTGCATCATCAGTGGACCCCCAGGTACGGCGAGAGGTAGACGGCGGGCAGGATCAGGATCAGCCACACGGCGTCCACGAAGTGCCAGTACAGGCTGACGGTATGGACGGTGGTATGCCGGTCCTTGTCGAAGTACCCGCGCCGCAGCCAGTACAGCACCGCCAGCAGCAGCAACAGCCCGATCAACACGTGCAGGCCGTGCAGCCCCAGCAGCGTGAACCACAGCGAGCCGTAGGCGTGGGCGGTGGGGGTGAATTCCGCGTGCATGAACTCGTAAATCTGGAGGCCCAGGAAGGCCGCGCCGAGAACGATGGTCGCCACGATCCCCAGCAGCGAGCGCCCCCGGTGCCCCCGGCGCAGGCCCCGCCCCGCGAAAATCACCGTGACCGAACTCGCCAGCAGCAGCACCGTCGCCACCAGCGGCAGCGTGAGTTCCGGCAACCGGACCCCGTTGGGCGGCCACAGCGGCGCGTTCACCTGGAGGAAGTACCACGACGCGACCAGCGCGCCGAAGAGCGCCGCCTCGGTCAGCACCAGCAGGATCAGGCCCCAGCGCGGCAGGGCGTGCGGGTCGCTCCGCTGCCGCTCGGTGGCCTGCTCCGGTTGTTCGAGGACCGGGCGCATCCACAGGAAGATGGCCGTGATGGCCCCCACGCCCCCCACCACCATCAGCCACACCCAGGGGATCAGCGCGCCGACGCAGATCAGCAGGATGGACAGGGCCAGACCCAGCGGCACGTAGGAATAGCGCGGCAGCGGCACCTTGTCCTGCGGCTCGGCGGTCAGCAGGTCGGAGGCGAGGGTCTGGTGTTCCCAGGCGCTGGTGGGGTCGTTCGCGTCCCACAGCCCCACGCCCAGACGCTCGGCGTCCCACAGGGGATAGGCGCCGCGCACCAGCGGCAGCGTGCGGAAGTTGTAGGGCGGCGGCGGGGAGGGGGTGGCCCATTCCAGCGTCCCCGCGCCCCAGGGGTTCGGCCCGGCGCGCTGCCCACTCCGCAGGCTGAGCCAGAAGTTCAGGATGAACATCAGCACGCCCAGCCCCAGGAGGCCCGCCCCGATGGTTTCCAGCAGGTTGAGGTTGTCCCAGCCCAGCCCGTGCTGATAGGTGTAGATGCGCCGGGGCATGCCCAGGAGGCCCTGGATGTGCATCGGGAAGAAGGTGAGGTTGAAGCCGACGAAGATCAGCCAGAAGGTGAAGGTGCCCCACCATTCGTCCAGCAATCTCCCGGTGATCTTGGGCAGCCAGTAGTACAGCCCCGCGAACAGCGGAAAGAGCATCCCGCCGATCAGCACATAATGAAAGTGCGCCACTATGAAGTAGCTGTCGGTCACCTGGCGGTCGAAGGCGATCAGCGGGAACATCACGCCCGAGAGGCCCCCCACCACGAAAATGACCAGCGCCCCGATCACGAAGCGCAGCGGCGTCGTCAGCCAGACCCGCCCGGTCAGCAGCGTGGAAATCCAGGCGAACATCTGCAATCCGGCGGGCACCCCGATCACGAAGGACGCCGCGCTGAAGAAGCTGGTGGCGAGCGGCGACATCCCCACCGCGAACATGTGGTGGACCCAGACGCCGAACCCGATGATCGCGGTCGCCACCGAGGCCATCGCCACCAGCACGAATGCCACGACCGGGCGCCGCGCGAAGGCCGCGATCACCTCCGAGATGATCCCGAAGGCGGGCAGCACGATGATGTACACGTCCGGGTGCCCGAACAGCCAGAAGAGGTGCTGCCACAGCAGCGGATGCCCGCCGTACGCCGGGTCGAAGAAATGCCAGCCGAGCTGCCGCTGAAGTTCGAGCAGCAGGTTCGCGGCGTTCAGGATCGGCATGGCGAAAATCACCGTGAAGGACGTGGCGAGCAGCGTCCAGCAGAACAGCGGGATGCGCGAGATGCTCATGCCCGGCGCCCGCAGCTTCAGGATCGTCACGATGAAATTCGCCGCGCCGATGGTGGTGGCGATCCCCAGGAACAGCAGCCCCAGCGACCAGAAATCCAGCCCCGGCCCCGGCGAATACTGCCGGGTGGTGAGCGGCACGTAGGAGAACCATCCGCCATCCGGCGCCCGCCCGATCAGAAAGCTGCTGTACAGAAAGAGGCCGCCGAACAGGTAGACCCAGTAGCTCAGTGAGTTGGCGCGCGGAAAGGCCATGTCGCGCGCCCCGATCAGCAGCGGCACGAAATAATTCCCCAGGCCGAACAGGATCGGCGTGGAGAAGAGAAAGATCATCGTCGTGCCGTGCATGGTGAAAATCTGGTTGTAGGCCTCCGGGCTGAGCAGCCGCTCTTCGGGAAAGGCGAGTTGCAGCCGTATCAGCAGCGCCAGGATGCCGCCCAGCAGAAAGAACATGAAGGCCGTGAAGATGTAGCGCACGCCGATGACCTTGTGGTCGATGCTGCCCAGCAGGGCGGCCAGCCCGGCGGGCGGCTCCCAGCGTTCCCGTAATTCCCTGGATGCCTGTACCATGTCTCCCCCTTCAATGAACGCTCGAATCGGTTATTGCAGCGACTCCAGGTAGGTCATCAGGGCCTTGAGTTCGCCGCTGGAGAGGTACATCGGCGGCATCTTGTTGCCCGGCTTCACCGCCTGGGCATTCACCACCCACCCCGCCAGGTTGCCGTAGTTGTTCCGCAGCGTCCCGGCCCCGATGGTCAGGCGGGACGCCAGGTGCGTGAGGTCCGGTCCCAGGCGGCTGCTGGCGTCGGTGCCGCGGATGGCGTGGCAGTACACGCAGGCCGACCCCTGGAAAAGCTGCTGCCCCTGAAAGGTGACGCTGCCCGCCGGGGGATTCGCGGCGGGCTGAACCTGGCGGGCGGCCCAGGCGTCGTAGTCCTGGGGCGCGTCGGCCACCACCACCAGGGCCATGTGGGCGTGTTGCAGGCCGCAGTATTCGGCGCACTGGCCCCGGTACGTGCCCGCCCGCTGCGCGGTGAGGGTCAGGGTATTGGTCTGCCCCGGAATCAGGTCGTACTTGGGGCTGAGCTGCGGCACCCAGAAGGAGTGGATCACGTCGGCGGTGGTGAGCTTGAGTTCGACCGGCTGCCCAACCGGCACGTGAATCTCGTTGGCGGTGCTGAAGCCCCCGCGTGGGTAGTACACCTCCCACCACCACTGGTGCCCGATCACCTGGATGGTCAGGCGCGGCTGCGCGGCCTCCTGCGCGGCCCGGCGCTCGCCGTACACGTTGACGCCCATCACGGTGCTGAGCGTGACCGCCGGGACGATCCCGCCCGCGATCACCACGAAGCTGAACCAGCGCCGCTCCTGCTGGGGCGGCAGCGGACGGTGAAAGGCTCCCTGCCCCCGCCGCCGTGCCAGCGCGTAGATCAGCAGCGCGACCACCACCACGAACACCACGCAGGCGATGGCGAACATGATCCACCACCACAGCGCCACGCGCGCGGCATCGGGTCCGGCAGGCGCCAGGGCCGAGGGCGAGGCGAGGGCAGGTGGGGCGAGGGTCCCCACGAGTCCACCGAAGGCGAGGTGAGGACGGATAAACCTTCTCATATTCCTCCTTGGCAACCTTCATGTCCGGTCAGCTTTACGTCATGTTAAAATTGAGTGGAGGCAACCTCTTCTCCGTTCCATGAACTTTTCTTCAGACTGTTTACATGTAGCCAGGATTTTAATTAAGAGCCTTTGGCTCTTGATTGCTGAGGGTGAAAAGGATGCTGCTCCCATTTTTGGGCGCTACGCCAAGTTGGAGCCACGACATGGATTGGCCCTCAGCTCAACACTAAAGTTGCGGAAACGACCGTCTATGCAATGACAAGAGGCGCCTGACGCAGCGTGCTTCCCTGGGTTGCGAAACGGCCTTGCAGCTTCGCCTCGAACGGCGACCCCTTATCGCAACGCCGCCTCAAGGACCTCCTGCTTTGCGCGTTTCTACCTGATTCCCGGCAAGGGCCACGGCGAGGGCATCTTCAACGGCAAGGCCGACCTGCGTGCAGGACCGTCCAGAGGTCGGGGCTGAGGAGAACGGGCTGCTCCTGCGTGCCCGCCCAGCCAGTCAGGCGTTCGGTTTCGTCCGGCGCGGCCTGTCCCTCAGCCTGCCCGGTTCCGCTCCACGCCCTTTCGCGCGCTCACAACTTCTGAACATCGTGTACGCCAGCCCTGAACAGGTGGCCCGCATACTTCGCCCTGTGAACGGAAGAACGCTTCCGCCCACCCAGGAAGGCGAGGTTCGCTCCGAACGTCCCCTTCCCACCACAGGCCGCACGTCCTGACGCCCTCGCCGGTGCCCGCCGCACCAAGAAAGGAAGAAGCTGATGCGTACCCCCAAGACCCTCAAGGCCCTGCTGCTCTCCACCCTCTTCGTCACCGCGACCCTCGCGGCCACCGCCTCCGCCGCGCAGGTGTACTTCGAGAACGGCACGGTGGGCGTCACCCAACCGGTGGACGTTTACGTGGACGGCAACCTCGTGTTCGCTGACATGGCCAGCGATTCCCTCACGCTGTCCCCACAGCAACTGGCCGCCGGTCAGCATCAGGTGGTCGTGACGCCCGCAGGCCTGGCCCCTGGACAGCAGGACCTCGTGAGCCAGACGATCAACCTCGCCTCCGACAGCACTTACACCCTCACCCTCGGTGAAGCCCAGGACGGGACCGGCTTCTCCCAGCCCAGCCTCGGCCTGTCCATCGGCAACCGGACCGCCTGGGAATGAGAAGCCGCCCGCGAGGAAGGCGCCCCGCTTGAACGCTGTCCTGGCAGGCCCGGCGCCGGGGTCCCCCTTGTTCGGGACCCCGGCCCGCTGTTTCAGGAACGGCGCAGCCCCATTCGCGAAGATCACGCCCACGGTGCGCCCGGACGTTCACAACTTCTGAACATTGCCTACCGGCCACCTGAACACCTCCCGCCCATCCTCCCCGCCAGGTGAGCGGCCTGCCCACCGAAGGAGGCAACACATGCGACACAACTTCAGCGCCCGGGCGCCCTCCAACGAGGCGAAGCCGTCCGCTCCGGGAAGAACGTCCGCTCAGCGGCAGGCGGCGGCATGACCTGGCTCTCCCGCGCCCTCTTGTTTCTGGCCGTCGCCCTGCTGTTTGTGGCCGCTTTCCTGGGACTCAACCAACTGGGCGCCTTCCACAGCTTCGAGTTCACGGGGCGGCCTGGAGGTCCTCCGCCCGCGCAGATGCAAACAGCGTCGGCAACGGGAAGCACCCTGGCAGCCACCGCTCCTGACGGCGAGGTGGCCCCAACCGCCGCCGGGAACACTCCACCGGCCGGAGCGCCCCCGGGCGGCCCACGTGGTGAACGCGAGGGAGGCTTCAACTGGCCGGAACTCGGGAAGGACTTCGCCATCATCCTCGGGGCATGGCTGGCCCTGAGCGGGCTGGAACGGCTCGTGAATCACCGCCGCAAAGCCCACATGTCCGCCCGGGGCTGAACCCCCGGCAGAGGAGAGGGAACATGACCACCACGCTGAAGGCGGCGCCGCGCAAGAGGAAATTCAACACCACAGTCGTCAACCTGGTCCTCGACACCTGCACCTTCACCGCGTTCATCCTGGCGATGCAGCCGCACGGCACGGGGATTCCGATTCACGAGTGGGGCAGCGTGGCGCTGGCGTTCGCCCTCATCGCCCACCTGGTGCTGCACTGGGAATGGATCACCGGCGTCACCCGAAAATTGCTGGGGAAACTGCCGGGAGAGACGCGCTTCAATGCCCTCCTGAATCTGCTCTTTTACATCGACATGACGCTGATCATCCTCAGCGGCCTGCTGATCTCCCGGTCGGTGTTGCCCGCGCTGGGCCTGCATGTCGATGAGCACGAGGGTCCCTGGCGGCGGCTGCACACCCTGTCGGCCGACGCCGGGGTCATCATCCTGGCCCTGCATGTCGCCGTGCACCGCAAGTGGATCGTGAACGCCTTCAGACGGTATGTCTGGGGCCGTTTCACGGGGGGAGCGGGGGCCGGTCGATGAGGACCCGTCAGCCTGAGGTGTTCGCCGCCCTCCTGACCTGTTCTCCGGGCGGCCACCGGGGAAGGCAGGACGGGGCCAGAAGGGCGGTGAGGTATGACAGAGTCTTCCTATGACCGTGGGACGCCGTCTTCCCCTCCGTCTGCCCGGGAGCCGGGCATGAAAACCGTCCTGATCGTGGAGGACAACGCGGGCGTGCGCGACATGGTGCGCGAATACCTGGAGGAGCACGGCTACCGCGTCCGGGTTGCCGGAAGCGGCCAGGAGGGCCTGCTCGAAGCGCGGCACGCCCGGCCGGACCTCGTGCTGCTCGACGTGATGATGCCCCGCATGGACGGTCTGGAGTTCCTGCGCCGCTTCCGGGCGACCGAGCTGGCGCCGGTGATCTTCCTGACAGCGAGGGACACCGAACTCGACAAGGTGCTCGGCCTGGAGCTGGGCGCCGACGATTACGTCACCAAGCCCTTCTCGATGGCCGAACTCCTGGCCCGCGTGCGGGCGCATCTGCGCCGGGGCAGCGAGAAATCTCCGGCCACGGTCCTGCGGGCCGGGGCGCTGGAACTCGACCCCGCCGCGCGGACCTTCCTGGTGCGCGGCCGCCGGGTGGACCTGACCCGCTCGGAATTCGAGCTGATGTCGGCCTTCCTGCGGGCACCCGGGCGGGTCTTTACCCGGCTGGAACTGCTGGAGCAGGTTCAGGAGGAGGCGCTGGGATCGGAGCGCACCATCGATGTCCACATGCGGAACCTGCGCGCCAAGATCGAGGAGGCGCCGGGCAAGCCCCGGCTGATCGAGACGGTCTTCGGCGTCGGCTACCGCCTCAATCCGGATCTGGACACATGAAACGCCCCTTCTGGCGGACGCTGGCCTGGCGCCTCACGCTGGCCTTTGTGCTGGTGAGCGCCCTGGCGCTGGGCACCGTGGGATTCATCTCCGCCGCGACCACCCGTTCGGAGTTTCGGGCCTTCCTGGGCGAGCAGGCGCGGGCGACACTGATCGCGGACGTGCAGGGCTACTGGCAGGCGCACGGCACCCTGAGTGGCTACCAGCCCCCACAGCCCGACCGGCATGACGGGGAGGGCGGGCCTCCCCAGGAGGCGGGACGCGGGGGTCCCTTCATCTCGCTCAGCCCGTGGATCGTGCTGGACCCGGGGCAGCGGGCGGTGTACGCCACGCCGGACGTCGCCCGGGGGCAGCGGGTCACGGACCGCCCGGAGACAGCCGTCACGGTAGGCGGGAAAACCGTGGCGTATCTGGTGCCCTCCGGCAGGCAGCTTCATCCCGACCGGCGCAGCCAGGAATTCCTGGCGCGCACGGTCCGCGCCATCGGGTGGGCGATGCTGGGGGCGGCGGGGCTGGCCGTCGGGATGGGCCTGCTGGTGGCGCGCACGCTCCTGCGGCCCCTGGAGGAATTGCGGCGCGGCATCCGGGCGCTGCAACAGGGGGAGGCGCCCGCGCCCTTCCGCCAGAACCGCAGCGACGAGTTCGGGGAGGTCCTCCTGGCGTTCGGAGAGATGCACCAGGACGTGCTGCGGAACCAGCAGGCGCGGCGGCAACTCACCGCCGACATCGCCCACGATCTCAACACGCCGCTCTCGGTGATCTCCGGCACCCTGGAGGGCATTCTGGACGGCACCTTCAGACCCACGCCCGAGCGGCTGGGGCGCCTGCACCGCGAAACCCAGCACGTCTCGCAGCTCGTGAACGACCTGCGCTTTCTCGCGCTGGCGGACGCCGGGGAGCTGCACGTGAACCGCCAGCCCACCGACGTGGCCGCCCTCGTGGGCGAGGCCGTGGCGAATTTCCGCGAGGTGGCCCAGCGGCAGGGGGTGGCCCTGGACACCACGCTGGATACCCCGGAAAGGGCCGTCCCCCTGGACCGGGTGCGGCTCACGCAGGTGCTTCAGAACCTGCTGAGCAATGCCCTGGCGCACACGTCCGCCGGGGACCGCGTCAACGTGGCGGTCAGGTCGGCCCGGGGGTATCTGGCCGTGAGCATTCAGGACACCGGGAGCGGCATCCCGCCGGAACACCTGCCGCACGTGTTCGACCGCCTGTACCGCGCCGACTCCTCCCGCTCCTCGGGCGGCAGTGGCCTGGGCCTCAGCATCTGCCGGTCCATCATCGAGGCGCACGGCGGGCAAATTCAGGTGAGCAGCACCCCCGGCGTGGGCACGACGGTCACCTTCGAGCTTCCCGGCCCCTGACGGCTTCGACCCTGCGGCGGAATGGGAGGAAAGGCACTTCCAACACCTCTATTCGCCCAAACGCTCCCCTTATTTCGCTCGCTCCGCCCAGTCAACCGGTATGGGGGCAGAAACGCCCCGGCGGGCCCTCACTCGGCTGCTGGCGCCGGGAAGTCCTCCTCCCAGAATTCGAGTTCGCCGCGCACGCCGCTTTCTACCCCTTGCTTCGCATGAGCGGCCAGCTCCACCCGGCGAATCTTTCCGCTGATGGTCTTGGGCAACTCCGCGAATTCCAGACGGCGAATCCGCAGGTGCGGCGAGAGCCCTTCGCGCGCGTAGGCCAGCAGGTCCCGGGCCACTTCCGCCGAAGGCGTGACCCCCGTTGCCAGGACCACGTAGGCCTTCGGCACGCACAGCCGTTCCGGGTGAGGGCTGGGCACCACGCCTGCCTCTGCCACCAGCGGGTGCGTGACCAGGAAGGACTCCAGCTCGAAGGGCGACACCCGGTAGTCCGCGCTTTTGAACACGTCGTCGGCCCGGCCCACGTAGAACAGGTACCCGTCCTCGTCGCGCCGCACGATGTCCCCGGTGGGGTAGGTGTCCCCCCCGAGGACCGCGGCGGTGCGCTCCGGGTCGCCGTCGTACCCCGCCATCAGGCCCAGTGGGCGGGCGTCTCCCAGGCGGAGGTTCAGTTCGCCCTCCTCCGCCTCCTGGCCGCGCTCGTCCAGAAGAACGATGTCGTAGCCGGGGAGGGGCCGCCCCATGCTGCCGGGTTTGATCGGCGTCCCCGGGGGGTTGCCGACCTGGGCGGTCGTCTCGGTCTGCCCGTACCCGTCCCGGATGGTCACGCCCCACGCTTGCTGGACCCGCTCGATCACCTCGGGGTTCAGCGGCTCGCCCGCACCCACGGCCTCCCGGAGCTGCACCGGGGAGGCGCTCAGGTCCTGCTGGATCAGCATCCGCCACACGGTAGGCGGAGCGCAGATCGTGCTGATGCGCTGACGGACGAGTTTGTCCAGGGTGGCCCGGGCATCGAAGCGGCTGTTGTCCAGGTACACGGCCGCGCCGCTGGTGAGGGGCACGAAGAAGCTGCTCCAGGCGTGTTTGGCCCAGCCGGGGGAGCTGACGTTCCAGTGGCGGTCCCCCTCACGCAGCCCGATGTAGTACCCGGTGGACAGGTGCCCGGCCGGGTACGAGGCGTGCGTGTGGACGACGAGCTTCGGGCGGCTGGTGGTGCCGGACGTGAAGTACAGCAGCACCGGGTCGCTCGCCTGCGTCGCCCCGTCCGGCGTGAAGTCACTGGGCTGGTGAGTGGCCTCGGCCAGGGAGTGCCAGCCGGACCCCGCCTGCTCGTCCACGCTCAGCCGGAGCACGTCACCCGGCAACCCGCTGAACTTCTCCGCGTTCGCGCTGTCCGTCACCACGGCCCGGACCTGGCCGCGTTCCACCCGGTCCTGCACGTCACCCGCGCTCAGCAGGGTCGCGGCGGGCAGGATGGGCGCGCCGAGCTTGATGCAGGCGATCAGCACCGCCCACAGCTCCGGGACGTTCCCGAGCATCACCAGCACGCGGTCCCCACGCTTCACCCCCAGGTGCCGCAGGTGGTTGGCGATCTGGTTGGCGCGGGCGTCCAGGTCAGCATAGGAGAGTTCACCGCCGTCCCAGAACAGCGCCGGGGCCGACCCGAGGCGGGCCGCCAGTGGTGCGAACACGTCCAGGGCCCAGTTAAAGGTGGTGAATTGCGGCCAGCGGAAGGCGGCGTGCGCGCCTACCGGGTCGTTCGCGCGGTCGAGCAACACCTGCCGGGCAGCCTGAAAGGCGCGGGCCCCCGGACTGTCCGCACCATGTGGCGTATCTGATCCCACCATCTCAGCCTCCTTCGCCGACCCCCGTGCCGAGCGCCCGTTCCGTTCCCCTCGGCTGCTCGTGCTGCCGTCCAGGCCACCTCGGGGCCAGGTCCAGCCGGACCTGCACGGCGGGATTGAGCATACGCCCCCCGTCGTCCGCCGTCGCTTCAGCGGGCGGCAGCCGGTGGACGCCGCTCGCGAAGACGGGCAGTTCGTGTGGCACGCGCTGAACGGTCAGGGTGGTCGCGAGGTTCCGAACGGGCATCAGCCGGGCCAGCATCGGCTCCAGCCCGCGTCATCTCCGCCGGGGTCCCCAGGCCCGGGGGCATACTGGAGCCATGTCCCCCGTCCGCGCCCTCGCGCTCGCCGCGCTGCTTGCCGGGAACGTTGCCGGAAACGCCCTCGCGGCGAGTGCCGCCGATGCGGACCGGGACGGGTACCCGGACGCCGTGGAACTCGTGGGCGCGGACCGCGCGGCCTTCGCGGACTGGTTCGCCGCCGTGGCGGAGAGCCAGTATTACGGCCTCGCGCCCGACTGGAAAGCGGCAGACCGGGACTGCGCGGGACTCCTGCGCTACGCCTTCGTGAACGCGCTGATGAAGCACGACGCGGCGTGGTGGGCCAAGTTCACCTTCCTGCCGCGCCCGCACCTGCCGGAAGTGCGGGGCCTCACGTACCCGGCACCCCTGGTGTCGCGCTCGGTCTTCCGCGTCGCGCCCGGCCCGTACCGGGAAGGGGACGTGGACGCCGGGCGGCTGGTGGGGCGCACCTCGGCGCGGTTTCTCGCCAATTACTCGGCCGCCCTGGTTTCCCGCGACCCGGCGCGGGCGCAGCGGGGGGACCTGTTGTTCTTCCTGCGGCCTGAGCTGGGGGCGTATCACAGCATGGTGTACCTGGGCGGCGGGCGGGTGGTGTACCACACGGGCGCGCGGCCGGAGGACGGCGGCCAGGTGCGCCTGGTCACGCTGGCGACCCTGATGCGCCACCCCGACCCGGCCTTTCACCCCACGCCGAACAATCCGAATTTCCTGGGGGTATATCGCTGGCAGATTCTGCGCTGAGGGGCGCGCCTTGACGCCGCGTCAGGCGCACGCGGGACGGGCGCGCTACGCTGAAGGGGCTCTTCGTCACTTTTGGAGGCTGCATGAAGCGACCGCTGGCCCGCGCCGGACTCCTCGCCGCCCTGCTCACCCTGAGTTTCGCGCCCGCCCAGCCGCCCGTCAGCCTGTACGGCGGCGTCTTCCGCCCCGGCCAGAGCGTGCGCGTCGGCGTGAACGCCCCGCCCCACACGGTCCTGCGCCTGGAACGGGTAGCCGAGCCGCTGGGGGTGTTCGGAGCCACGGGCAACCCGCACCAGCCCAACCTGCCGCCCGGCACGCACACAGCCCTGGTGCGGACCCTCCACACCGGCCGCCAGAGCTACGGCGACGTGAACCTCGGCCCGCTGTCCGCCGGGCTGTACGTGCTGCGGGCGGGCGGGGCGGGCACGCTGATCCTGGTGAGCGACCTGGGCCTGGTGGTGAAGCGCGACCGGGACACGGCGCTGGTCTACGCGGCGGACCGGGGCAGCGGCATGACGCGGGCGGCGCGGGTGTGGCGTCTGGGAAAGGGCAGCGGCGCGAACACGCTCGCCAGCGCGGACGGCCTGGCGGAGTTCACCGCCCCCGCCCGCGACGGCGAATTCTTCCTCGCGCGCTTCGGGAATCAGTGGGCTGTCTCCGGCGCGAACTGGAACAGCTACGCCGTGCCGCATGTGAAGGGCTACGTGTACACCGACCGTCCGGTGTACCGCCCCGGTCAGCATGTGGATTTCAAGGGCGTGTTGCGTGGCAGCGAGAGCCTCAAGCCCCTGGCGAACCGGGCGGTGCGCGTCACGGTCTTCTCCCCCTTTGACGAGAACGTCTTTCAGAAGTCCCTCACCACCAACGGGTACGGCTCGTTCAGCACGGGGTTCGACCTTCCGGCGGGCGCGAAGCTGGGAGAGTACCGCTTCGAGGTCCGCCCATCCGGAACGGGCGAGAACGGCACCGACGTGGGCGGCACCTTCACCGTCGAGGCGTACCAGAAACCCGAGTACGCCGTGACGGTGACGCCGGACCGGGCGCGGGCCGTGCAGGGAGACAAGCTCAGCGTCCGCGTGAGCGCCCGTTACCTCTTCGGCGGGAGCGTGGGGGGCGCCCGCGTCACGTACAACGTCACCCGCGCGCCCTACTACCCGCCCGGCTTCGACGCCGAGCAGGACCTCCCGCCCGGCGCGGACGGCAGCGATTACGGCTCCGACCTGGTGGTGCGCGAGGAGACGCGGCTGAACGCGCAGGGGAACCTCGACCTCACCCTGCCCCTCACGCGGGACGCGCAGGGCCGCGCGCAGAGTTACCGCATCGAGGCGGAAGTCGAGGACGAGGCGGGCCGGTCCGTGAGCGGCTTCGCCCGCGTCCTGGCCTTTCCGGCCAGCGTGAACGTCGAGGCGAGCACCGACGCCTACGTGTACGACGCCGGAAAGCCCATCCGGGTGACACTGGACACCCGTGACCTGAACGGGACGGGGCGGGCCGCTCCGGTCACGCTCGACCTCGTGCGGCAGGAATGGGTGCGGGTGAAGGGGGACTACACCCTGCGCGAAACCCGTGTGGCCCGTATGACCACCAGCACCAACGCGAAGGGCACGGGGACAGCCACCCTCAGCGCGCGGCGGGGCGGCGGGTACGTTCTGCGCGCGACCGTCCGCGACGAGCGGGGGCGGACTTCCACCTTCGAGAACTTCGCCTGGGTGCTGAAACCGGGCGAGGATTGGGACTGGAACTACCGCGAACTCACGCTGCGGCCCGACAAGCGCAGCTACGCGCCGGGCGAGACGGCCACCGTCCTGATCGGCAACCCGCGCCCCGGCTCGCCCGTCCTGGTCACGCTGGAGGGGGACCGCCTGCGCCGCTCGGCAGTGTTGCGGGGACGCGGGGCCGCGCTCACCTACGCCTTCCGCGTGACCCGGGACATGGGCGGGGACGTGTTCGTCGGGGCGGCGGCGCTGGGGGACGGGAACTTCTACAGCAACGCCGCGCGGGTGCGGGTGCCCGTGCGGGACGCGGAACTCAGCGTGCAGGTCACGCCCGGAAAGGCGAAGTACCGGCCCGGCGAGACGGGCAGGCTCGCCGTGCAGGTGCGCGACGCGGCGGGGCGGGGCGTGCCCGCCGAACTCGCCCTCGGTGTGGTGGACCAGGCGATCTACCTGATTCGCCCGGATACCAGCACGCCGATGCTGGACGTGTTCCATGCGCCGCGCGAGAACGCCGTCGGGACCCAGTCCAGCGTGGACTTCTACTTCGAGACGGGCCGCCTGCCCGCCCCCGCCGCCGCGATGAGTGAGGCGGCCTTCGGGCAGGCCAAGACGGCGCCGCCCGCACAGACGGACACGCCCCGCGAGAACTTCCGCGACACGATTCTCTGGGTGCCCCATCTGGTGACGGACAGCCAGGGCCACGCGGAACTCAGCGTGCATTTCCCCGACAACCTCACGACCTGGGTGGCCACGGCACGTGCCCAGACCGTCTCTCCGCGCTTCGGGCAGGCGACCGCCACGACGATGACGACGAAGGATGTGATCGCCCGTCTGAGCGTGCCGCCCTTCCTGGTGCGCGGCGACACTGCGACACTGACGGGGGTGGTGAACAACACGCTGGGGCGGAATGTCGAGGGTGACGTGACCGCGCGGGTACAGGGCCTCACGCCTCTCGGGTCCGGCGTGTTCAGCCCGTCCGGTGCCCCCGTCACTGTCGCCGCGGGGAGCCGGGTGCGGCAGGACTTCGCCGTGCGCGCCGAGACTGTCGGCACAGCCGATGTCACCTTCGGCGTCCGCACCCCGGCCGCCAGTGACAGCCTCCGGCTCCCGCTGCCCGTGAAGGCGCGCGGGTACGACACCACCCTCACGGCGGCGGGCGCGGCGGGCGAGACAGTGACCTTGCCGGTGCCGCCGGAAGCGAACCTGGGCACGGCCCGGCTGCGCGTCTTCGTCACGCCGTCGCTGCTGGACGCGGTGACGCCCGCGCTGGCCTATCTGGTCGGCTACCCCTACGGCTGCACCGAGCAGACCATGAGCCGCTTCCTGCCCGCCCTGCTCGCGCGGGAGGCGCTGGGGGAAGATGCCCTGCCCGCAGACGTGCGCCGCGACCTGCCCGAAATCACCGCGCTCGGCCTCGCGCGCCTGGCGGACTTCCAGCACGAGGACGGCGGCTGGGGCTTCTGGCAGTTCGACGACTCGACGCTGGAGATGACCGCCTACGTCACGCGCGGCCTGCTGTACGCGCGGCAACTGGGCGTGAAGGTGGACAACCGCGTCCTCGACCGGGCGCTGACGTACCTCGCCCGCCACGTGAAGGACGGGCGGGAACCGCAGGGCGCGCGGGCCACCGCCTACCGCGCCCTGGCGGAAGCGGGCCGCGTCGACGCCGCGCAACTGACCGCGTTCGCGCGCCGCACGGACCTCGCCCCGTACACCCTGGCCCACACGGCGCTCGCCTTGGACCACGCCGGACAGGCGCAGGCGGCGCGGGACGTGCTGGACCGCCTCAAAGCGAAGCGCACCGAGGGGCAAAGCGGCGCTCTGGTCCACTGGGACGCTCCCAAGCGCACCGATTGGCTGTGGTACTGGGAGGACAACGACATCCAGACGACCGCCGCCGCCCTGGAGGCGCTGGCCCGCCTGGACCCGCAGAGTCCCCTGATTCCCCGGGTGAGCCAGTGGCTCCTCGCCAACCGCCGGGGGCCGCGCTGGCTCAGCACGCAGGACACGACCAGCGTGGTGATCGCCGCCCTCGCCCTCAAGTCTGCACCGGGAGGCCCAGCCCGCGCACAGGTGAGCCTCAACGGTCAGCCGGTGGGACAGGTCACGGGGGCCGGGGAAGTCAGCCTCCAGGGGGCTGGGCTGGCGAATCTCAAGCCGGGCGCGAATACCCTGCGCGTGAGTGGCGGGCGCGGCGCCTCCTTCGCGGCGGAACTGAACTTCGCCCGCGAACCCCGCGCGCTGCCCGGGGACGCCTCGCGCGGCTTCACCCTGACCCGCACCTACGAGAAACTCGAACCGGTCTGGGATGCGAAGGACAAGCGTTATACCTTCCGGCGCCTGCCGCTCCTGCGCGGCGGGAAGCTCCAGCCGGTCACCGCCGGGGACCTCCTGCTGGTGACGCTGACGGTGCAGCCGCGGCAGAAGGGGGCGCGTTACCTGCTGGTGAGCGACCCCATCCCGGCAGGCACCCGCGCCCTGGATGACCGTTCCCTCGCCATCAGCGGCCTGAAGGGCGCGTCCGGGGACGACTGGAACGAGTGGAATTACTGGTACGCGGGGCGCGACCTGCTCGACGACCGGGTGGACCTCTACGCCGACTTCCTCCAGGGTCCGCAGAAGATGACCTACGTGCTGCGTGCCCAGACGCCGGGCACCTTCACGGCCCTGCCCACCCACGCCTTCCTGATGTACGACCCGGACGTGGAGGGCTACGCGCCCGCCGCGACCCTCACGGTGCGGGCGCGGGGGCAGTGATGCGCCGCCGGGCTGCCCTGCTCGCGCTGCTGCTGGGCGCCGCTTCGGGCCTCACCGCGCGGGACGGACGGCTCAGCGTGACGGTCAGCGACGCGCGTGACCGGACCTATCTCCCCGCCGCATTCGGGGCGTGGCGCGGGGCCGAACGTGATCTTCGCAGCCTGGGCCTCACGGTGCCGGACGTGCGGCTGGAAGCGGCGAGCAGCGCGGCCGACTTCGCCCGCCGCACAGGTGAGCCGTGGTTCGTCGCGGCCACCACCCGGGGAACGGTGATCCACACGCAGCGCCTGGGGGCTCTCGCGGCGCAGGGGAGCCTGGCCGTCACCCTTCGCCATGAAGCCTTTCATGCCGCGCAGCCCCCGGCCCTCCCCCGCTGGCTGGCCGAGGGCCTGGCCCGCGTGTTCAGCGGGGAGGGAGGACATGACCCGCTCTCCCCCACCGGGCTGGAACAGGTGCCGGAGGGGGAGCTGGACCGCCTGCTCGCCAATCGCACCGGGCCAGGCCTGCCCGCCGCCTACCGCGAAGCCACCCGCCGCGCGCGGCAACTCGTGGGGGCGCAGGGCTGGGCCAGGGTGCTCGGGCAGCGTGGCCCAGGCTTCAACACCTCGCCGCGCCGCTGACAGGCTTCCCGGTGACCTTCACAGCAAAACACCCCCCGGTCATGCCAGGGGGTGCCAGCGAGGCCGGGGTTACTTGATGACCGTGATGCGGCCCTGCACGGTGCCGGTCAGGCTGGGGCCGTTCGCCTTCAGATAGCTCACCAGCGCGTCCACATCGACCAGACCGGGGAGCTGGACGACATTCGTGCCCTGCTTGAAGACCGTGAAGTTGTCGCCGCCCGTGGACAGGAACGAGTTCATGGCGACCCGGTAGCTGGCCGTGTCCGCCAGGGCCTGCCCGTTCAGCTTCAGGTTCGACACGCGCGCGCCCTCGGGAGCCGTCAGGTTCAGGGTGTACGAGAAGCCCGCCGACACCTGAAGGAGCTTGGCGTTGGTGCCCGCGTTGTTCCCGGTGGTCTGCTGTTCCAGCAGCGCCTTGATCTGGGCGCCGGTCAGGTCCATCACGACCATCGTGTTGCCAAAGGGCTGCACGGCGAACACGTCCCCGAAGTTCACCACGTTCCCCGGCTTGATCTTGGTGCTGTCGGGCAGGTCCGCGCGAATCCCGCCGGGGTTCATGAAGGCGATCTGCGCGCCCTGCGCCTTGGTGGCGGTGAGCTGGGCATCCGCGATCACGTCGCCCAGCGCGGATTCGCTGCTGCGGTCGGCCGCCCGCTTGATCTGGCTGACACTCAGGTTGGTGACGAACTGGTTTTTCACGTCGTCCGTCTTGGCCTTGGCCGTCGCCAGCAGGGCCGTCATGTTGCTGTCCAGCGTGCCGTTCGCCTTGCGGCTGGCATAGTTGATGACCACGTTCTGGGCCTTGACCTGCATGACGTTGTGGTTGGCCTTGTCCACCACCAGATCGAGGCGTTGCAGCAGGTGACCGTAGACTTCGCCCTCGATCACGATGCGCGGCTTGCCGTTGGGGTCGGGCACCAGGCAGTTGTAGCCCTGGTGGGTGTGGCCGCTGATGATCGCGCTCACGGCCGGGTCGATCTTCTGCGCGATGGGGACGATGTCACCGATCAGGTCCTGGCAGCCCACCGTGTCGAACTTGGCGGCCGAGCCCGCCTTGATCTCCCCGCCCTGGTGGATCAGCACGAGGATCGCGTCCACCTTCTGCGCCTTGAGGATCGGAACATACTTGTTGATCGAGGTCGCCTCGTCCAGGAAGTTCAGATCCGCCACGCCCGTCGGGGAGACGATGGTGGGCGTGTCCTTGAGGACCGCGCCGATAAAGCCGATCTTGGCCCCGCCGATGTTCTCGATGTAGTACGGCTGGAAGGGGTTGGTGCCGCCCGCCTTGTACTCCACGTTGGCCCCCAGCCACCTGAAGCTGGCGCCGGGGTAGTTGGGGTCGAACTTGCAGGCCTTGTCGGGCGCGTTGGAATCGCAGCCGCCGTTCTGCATCCGCATCAGTTCCTTCAGCCCCTGGTCGAACTCGTGGTTGCCGAGGGCGCTGGCCTTCAGGCCCAGCTTGGAGAGCGCGATGACGGTGGGTTCGTCGCGCAGCAGGCTGGACGTGACGGGGCTGGCCCCGATCAGGTCGCCGCCGCCCACGAAGACGGTGTTGGGGTTCTGTTTGCGGACGTCGGCCAGTTCCCCGCCGATGGCCTCGATGCCGCCCGCCGTCAGCCCGGTCGTGCCCGTGCCGTCCGCGTTGGGCACCTGCACGCCCGCGAAGCTGCTGGGCTCCAGACCGCCGTGGAAGTCGTTGACGGCCATCACCGTCACGTTCACCGGCTCCGGCGTCAGGGTCTGATCCGGGGGGGTGGTGTCCACACATGCCGTCAGCCCCAGGGCCAACGTGATAAACATCAGGCTGTTTTTCATGCGTCTCCCATTATAGAGGGTCTGCCTCCGGGGGTTCCACTGGAGGCGGTGCGGTAACCGGCGCTCAGGGCGCACCAGGGGTAAAAGGTCGCGGACGGGTTCGGGGTGGCGTGAGCGAATCCGTCTGACGAGGGAACGTCCTTTCATCTTGGTGGCCGATGCCCCGAATGGCCGGAACCCCTGCGGAGCAGGCGGCGCCGCGCCCGGCCTATCCGCCGACCCGGAACACCGCCTGAATCGCGTGCCGCTGCCGCGCGGCGAGTTCGGCCAGGAAGGCGGGCACGTCCCCGAAGGGCACGATGTCCGTGATCAGCGTCTCGCGGATCAGGTCGCCGCACCCCCGCAGCAGGTCGAGCGTCTCGCGGGCGAGGCGGTGCCGGTCCCAGGTGGCGGCCAGCCCGCGCGGCACCCGGCCGATCTGGGCGCAGCGGATGGTGAGGCCGTTGTGGTGGAATTCCTCGCCCAGCCGCACCTCCGGGGCGCCCCCCTGGTAAAAAGCCAGGTCGATCACGCTGCCCTGGGGCCGCAGCGCCCGCAGCGCGGTCTGGAGGCTGGCCGCCTGCCCCCGGCACTGCAAGACCAGATCGGCGCCCCGGTCGCCTGGTCCGTGAACCCAGTGGGCCTTGCACCACTCGCCCGCCTCGGTCACCCGCTCGTCCAGCGGAGTCAGGCCCAGGGCGCGCGCCGCTTCCAGGCGCTGCGGTGTGCGGTCGGCCAGCGTGACCTCGGCGGCGCCGTGAATCCGGGCCAGGAGGCCGGTCAGCAGGCCCACCACCCCGCCGCCGGTCACCAGCACCCGCCGCCCGCGCACCCCATCGCCCAGTTCCTTGACGTTCTCGCCGCAGAACTCGGCCGCCGCGTGCAGTAGGCCGTTCACGCAGATCGGTCCCATCTGCGCGGCGTAGATGCCCACGAGGGGATCGAGGTCGCCCAGCCGGACGAAAAAATCGTTCCCGGAGGCGGTATGGCCGGTCTTGTGGCCGTAGCTCATCCCCAGCACCTCGCCCACCTGCACGGCGTCCGAGCGGCTCTCGACGACCCGGCCCACCTCCATGTACCCCAGAAAGCGCACCGGGTAGTGCGCGCCCCTCTCACCGGGTCGGAAGACGCCGAATTCGGGGTCCCAGCGCGAGTGCAGGTAGGGATTCGTCCCCTTGAAGAAGGTGAGTTCGGTCCCCGCCGACAGGCCGGTGTAGAGCGTCTCCAGCCGGAATTCGCCCGCGCGGGGCGGGGCCTCCTCGTACGTGAAGAAGGCCGCCTCTCCCGGCGCGGCCACGCCCAGCGAGCGGATGGTCCGGGGCTCAGTCATGCACGGCCTCCGGCTCATTCCGGACCTCCGTGAAGCGGATCAGGCGGCCCCCCTCGCGGGCGGAGCGGGCGGCGGCCAGCGTGAGGCGGTGGGTCTTCAGGGCTTCCGCGTAGGGGGCGCGGATCACGTTCGGCTTGCCCTGCACGGCGTCGATAAAGGCGCGGTCCTCGCGCACGAAGGGGTCACCCTCTGCCCGCTGGACCGGGCGGCCCCGGCCCACGTCCACCATCAGCTCGAACTCGGACAGTTCCAGTGCCAGCCCCTCGGCGTAGAGGTGCAGGCCGATGCGGTGCGGCCAGTTCAGCAGGCAGGTCGAGGCCACCGTGCCGATGGCGCCGGAGGCGAAGTGCAGCGTCGCCGCCGTCACGTCCTGCACGTCCGCACCGGGGAAGCTGGCCCGGTCCAGCCGCGAGCCCGTCGCAGACACCGCCACCACCTCGCCCACCAGAAACCGGGCGAGGTCGAAGATATGGGTCGTCTGCTCCACCATCTGCCCCCCCGATTCGGCCTCCTTCACCCACCAGGCCGGGGGCGGCGTGCTGTCGAGCCAGTAGCCCAGGGCCAGCCGCGCCGGGTTGGCGGCCAGCAACTCCGCCGCCCGCTCCACAGTGTCGAGGGAGCGCCAGTGGTACCCGACCGAGGTGATCAGGCCACGCGCCGCCACCTCCGCCGCGACCCGCTCCGCCGTGGCGAGATCGGTGGCGAGCGGTTTCTCCACGAAGAAGGGCAGCCCGCGCCCGGCGGCGGCCAGCTCCGGCCCTCCGTGCGCGAAGGGCGGCACGCAGATGTAGAGGGCGTCGAGGGCTTCACGCTCCAGCAGCTCGTGGTCATCGGCGTAGACGTGGGCACCGAGGGGGCCAGCCAGTTCCCGGGCGCGCCCGGTGTCCGGGTCGGCCAGGGCCACGACCTGCACGTCGGGAAAGCCGCTCAGGATGCCGATATGCCGCCGGGCGATGAAGCCAGCGCCGAGCAGGCCGATCCGGGTGGAGGGAGTCATGCGGGTTCTCCTGTCTGGTGGGGCAAAGCCGGGCGGGTTCACCCTCACTCTGCTGGTTCGGGCTGGGCGTGCCGTTCGCCCGCCCAGGCTCCTCGCTCGGGCGGGCGTTCCGGCAACGGCAAGGAGGCCGGGAGCGGCTCGCGCCGGGGCCGCTCCGCCAGCACCTCCTCGTAGAGACGGGCCGTCTCGGCGGCCATGCGGCCCGCGCTGAACTCGTGCCCGAAGCGGGCCCGGCCCGCCGCCGCCCGCTGCGCGGCCAGATCGGGCCGTGTGAGCGCCTCCAGCAAGGCCCGCGCCAGCGCCGCCGGGTCGGCCGGGGGCACCAGCCAGCCGCTGAAGCCGTCCTGCACCGCCTCCCCGGTGCCGCACACGTCGGTGCCGATGACCGGGAGGCCCGCGGCCATCGCCTCCAGCACGGCCAGCGGCAGCCCCTCGAACAGCGAGGGCAGCACGAACACGTCGGCGGCGGCCATCAGGTCGGGAATGTCGTCCCGCTGGCCGACCAGGTGAACCCGCCGCGCGAGGCCGAGCCGGGCCACCCGCGCCCGCAGCCTCCCCAGGAGCGGTCCCGTCCCGGCCCAGACGAAGTGGGCCCGGGGACAGCGGCCCAGGACGGCGGGGACGGCTTCCAGCAGAAAGCGGTGCCCTTTTTGCTTGCTGAAGCGGGCGACCGTGAGCACCAGTTGCGCGTCCGGCGGCAGGCCGAGCCGGGCGCGCACGCCGGGGCGGTCGGCCGCTCCCAGATGGGGCGCGATCCCGTTATGCACGACCCGCAGCTTGTCTGCCGGGAAACCGGCCGCGAGGAAACTCTGCCGGGCCGCCTCCGACACGCAGATCAGCCGGTCGACGGCGGCCACGGCCCGGCGGTGGCTCTCGCGCTCCCGGGGAAGGGTGATCACATCGGGGAGGTGTTCGGTTCGCAGGATCGCCGGGACGCCCGCCTCACGGGCGGCCCAGAGGGCGCTGTGGCCTTCCCAGCCCACTCCGGCGTGCCCGTGAAAGACGGCGACCCGGTGGCGCCTCAGCCAGTCGCGGAGCGGCAGCCAGTCGGGCCGCTCACCCCGCGCGTCCAGCGGCAGCACCTCCAGCCCCAGCGCGGCGGCCCGGTCCAGCAGGGCGCGGCCACCCTGCACGGGGGGCGCGACCAGCACGACCCGGTAACGTTCCTCCAGTTCACGGGCGAGGGTGAGCATGTGTTCGCCCATGCCCGACGGTTCGGCGCTGCTGGTCAGCAGGCAGACGGTCAGCCGGTCGCCCGGCAGCTTCACGTTGGCCCCGGCCCGCCCAGGACGGCCCCGCCCCCAAGACCAGCAGGCGGGGCGGGCACCATCCGGAAGCGCCCTCTGGAAGAAAGGTGTGATGACCGGATCGGTGACATGCGGCTCCCTACGGATGGCAGAAGGTCAGGAAGGTGAACAGCGAATGTCCCAGGATAATGAGAAGGCTCCTGCCGGTTATGGGGGCGACATGAAGCCACCCCAGATCAACGGAACCGGCATCAGGGCTGCGGGCGATGATCGCGGCAGCCTACGCGGGAGATCGGGGCGGACACCGCAGGCACACCTGGACGTGAGCATCCGGTGTTCCGTAGCGGCGCGGCCGCTCCCCTGCCCCGGTCCTGACCCTCAGTCCTCGGAGACTTCGGGCACCTCGGTGGGCACTTCCGTGGGCAGCAGCGGGTCGTACTGGCGGGAGCGCCAGGAGGCGGAGTAGCCGTAGGGGTTCATCAGGGGGTCGATGGTCATCTCGCGGGCGGTGCGGTTGCCCTGGGTGCTGCGGGCCAGGGCCAGGATGTTGGCCTTGGGGGAGCGGTCGGCGTACAGCAGGCCGTTTTTCTCCTGAAAGGTGTCGGTAAGCTGGGTGTAGCAGAACCCGGAGAGGCCGTGGCAGTCGTAGATGGCCGCCAGCAGCGCCGCGTAATCGTTCAGGAAGTCCGCCTCGCTCTGCGACTGGCTGTAGCCCCAGCCGCTGGTCTGGTCGGGAATGTAGGCGATGCCGCCGAACTCCGACAGCACCACCGGCTGGTCCTTTTCCTGAAAGCCGCCCAGGGTCAGCATCCGGTCGGCGGGCTGCTGCACCTTGAGGGTCCGGCGGGTGGACTCCAGGGTGCCGTACCGCTGGCGCAGCACCTCGGGGTCGTCGGTGTAGTCGTGGATGGTCAGGATGTCGGTCGCGATGTGTTCCCAGCCGTCGTTGCCGATCACCGGGCGCGACGGGTCCAGGGTCTTGGTGAGGTAATAGAGCGCCCGCACGTAGTCGCGGTGGGCCGGGTTGGTGGGCAGGTCCGGCACGCCCCAGGACTCGTTGAAGGGCACCCAGGCGACGATGCAGGGGTGCGACTTGTCGCGGGCCAGCACCTCCTCCCACTCGTGGGTCAGGCGGCGAACCGCCGCGGGCGTGAAGCGGTAGGGGCTGGGCATCTCCTCCCAGACCAGCAGCCCCAGCACGTCACACCAGTACAGCCAGCGCGGACTCTCGATCTTCTGGTGCTTGCGCGCGCCGTTGAAGCCCAGCTGCCGGGTCAGCTCCACGTCCCGGCGCAGTTCCTCGTCGGTGGCGGTCATCAGGCTGTCGGGCCAGTAGCCCTGGTCCAGCACCATCTTGAGGTAGTAGGGGCGGCCATTGAGCAGGAAGCGGTTTCCCCGGACACAGACCGACCGCAGCGCCGTGTAGCTGGACACCCGGTCGATGACCGTCTCACCCTGCACCAGCTCCAGCCTGGCCCGCAGCAGTTGCGGATGGTTGGGACTCCACAGCAGGTCGTTGCGGAAGTCGTCGATCCCGGGGTCGGCCAGGGCGATCTGCCGGGTCAGCTCGGGGTGGCGCAGGGCGTAGCGGTCGTCGGCCAGCAGTTCCTCGTCGCGGTACAGCCGCACCCGCACGGCCAGGTCGGGGGGCAGGGGGCCAGCCACCTCGACGTTCAGGCCGATCTCCCAGCGTTCCATGTCGCTCGACCAGGCCACCTTCTGGAGGTACGTCTCGGGGACCGGCTCCAACCAGACGGTCTGCCAGATGCCGGTCGTGCGGGGATACCAGATCGAATGCGGGTGAAGCTGCCAGTCCTGCTTGCCGCGCGGTTTGGCCAGGTCGTGCGGGTCGTCCTGCGCGCGCACCACGATCTCGACCGTCTCCCCGGCGCGGGCCTGCTGGGTGATGTCGGCGGTAAAGGGCGTGTACCCGCCCACGTGTTGCGCGACCAGGCGGCCATTCGCCCAGACGGTGGCGCGGTAATCCACCGCCCCGAAGTGCAGCAGCACCCGCCCCGCGCGCTCCTCGGGCGTGAGGGTCACCGTCAGGCTGTACCACAAGACCGGATGAAAGCCCTCGTCGTGGATGCCGCTGCGGCGGCTCTCGGGTGGATAGGGCACCAGGATCTCGCGGTCGAAGGTCACCTCGCTGGGATGCCCCCAGCGGCCCTCGTCGTCGTAGCAGAAGCGCCAGGGGCCATTCAGGTCGCGCCAGTGGTCGCGGGCGAGCAGCGGGGTGGGGTGGGCAGCGTCAGGCACCATAACTCCTGGGGTCACGGGGGACCGCTGATGGTTCGCAGGTCAACGGGAGAGGTCACCCCACCCTGGGCGGGGCAGCAAATCCCGGCCATTCTGGTGTCCGGCCTGCCCGCCTGCCAAGAGTCCTGGCGTTCATCTCCGGCCCAGCCCGTCTCATGTGGGCGCAGGCTCCACCACGTCCCTCACCCCCGGGAGGGCCGGGGAGGGGGTGGCCGCCGCCAGGCTGCCCTCAAAACAGGCCCGTCATTGGGTCATCCATTGGCCTCTCTCCGCCCGGCCCGTTCACCCCCACCCGGCCTCCCCCCTCTCCTGCGGAGCTGTGCCAGTCAAGGGGGAGGGGCTTTTTTATCGCTCCACACGTCATTTCTTCTTTATCAGAAACTGACATGCATCACCCAACCCAGGAGAGGGGTCAAAAAAAGCTCTCTCCCTGGAGAGACTGGCACAGGGGGTTGGGTGAGGGGTCTTTTCGGGTGACAGGCCCCATGCGTCAACGCAGGGGCTTCTCAGACCACGGCATAAGGTTGTCCTCTACCATTATGGCCCGAAGGGGCTGCCCGCCCCAGAATGTTCAAAGCGGCGTTGTGGTCGGCGTTCGCCTCATGACCGCAGGACACGCACACGAACACCGCCTGAGAGCGCCTGTTGGCTTTCTCGGTATGTCCGCACTTTGAGCAGCGTTGCGAGGTGAAACGCGGGTCTACGCCGATAACTCTCCGTCCAGCATCCGCCGCTTTGAGGGAGAGAAGGTTGAGAAACTGGCCCCACCCGACATCGTGAATGGAGCGGGCAAGGTTGCCTTGCCCCATCCCCTTCACGTTCAGGTCTTCATGGGCGATGAGGTCGTGCTGATTGACGAGGCTGCGAGCAGCCTTGTGGTGGAAGTCCAGACGTTGCCGCGCCACCTTGCGGTGAATCCTGGCGACGTGCTGTTTGGCCTTTCTGCGCCGCTTGCTACCCCGCTTCTTGCGGGAGAGAGAACGTTGAGCTACCCGGAGCTTTTTCAGGGTGGACTGAAGGAAACGGGGGTTGTCTTTGACCTCCCCATTTGAGGTGATGAGGAAGTGGGTGGTGCCGAGGTCGAGTCCAACTGCGCTGCCCGTTTCGGGCAGCGGACGGGTGGGGGCCTCACGTAGGTGGCGTACCACTCGTTGCCCTCCTTCTTGATGGTGAGCGTCTTGGGCTTCCCCTCCACCCTGCGGTGCATCTTCATCCGCACGTTGCCGATGTTCGGGAGGTAGATTCGCCCGCTGTCCAGCACCTTTCCGGGGCCAAACCACGTATTCCGGCTGTTGTCCCACACCTGCTTGAACGCGAAGCTATCCCAGCGGTCGGCTCCCTTGAACCGGGGGTAGCCGGGGGTCTGCCCCTGCTTCACGCGCCGGAAGAACCCCTGAAAGGCCCTGTCCAGTTGCGTGACCACGCCTTGCAGAACGTGGGCGTGAATCTTCTTGAACTCTGGGCGCACCGCCTTGACTTCGGGCAGGGCTTTCATCTGTTCATAGACAGACACGCTCTTACCAGCCTTGCGATAGGCATCCCGCCGTTCCTGCAACGCACCGTTGTACAACTCCCGCGTGAGGCGCAGGGTGTCCAGCAGCGCCGTTTCCTGCCTCAAGGTGGGGTAGAGACGGTAGCGGAAGGCGCGCACTCAGACCCCCTTCTGATTTTCTACGTACTGCTTGATAACGCCCTTGGGAGCGCCGCCCACCGTCGAGACGAAGTACGAGTTGGTCCAGAGGGTCGGGAGCCGGGACTTCAGCCACGGGAACTCTTGGCGCAGGAGGCGGCTGGAACGCCCTTTGGCGAGCTTGACGAACGTGTGGAGACCCAACTGGGGGTCCACCTCCACCAACAGGTGAACGTGGTCGGGCATGATTTCCACCGCCAGCAACTCGCATTCCTTCTCGGTGCAAAGCTCGTTCAGGATGACCTTCAGCCGCTCGTCTACGCCTTCCACCAAAACGCTTCTCCGGTACTTGGGCGTCCAGACAACATGGTACTTGCAGGAGTAGACCACGTTGCGATTGGACTTGTACCGGAGCGGCAGTTTCGCCATAAGGGGATTATATGACGCGCACCTATCTAATGGAAGGAAGCCTCAGCCTTGCCGCCCCCTTCGGGGGCGAGCCGCTCACCCCATACCTGAAGGGAGGGGCTTGCGCGGCTCAATCGGTCAGAGGCTCTGGGGCGTCTCGGCCAGCGCCGCCAGCTTCGCGCCGTCCGGGCTGCCCAGGCCGGTGCAGGCGTCCCAGCCCGGCCCGGCGGCATACGCGCCGTTGCTGCCCTCGGTGATGTCGCGCAGCACGCCCAGGGGGTAGAGCCGGGGATTGAGAAAGCCCAGCGGCTGGCCCCGGCGGGCGTTCAGCCGGGCGACCAGGCCTGCCCACAGCGGCGCGACGGCGCTGGTGCCCCCGATCACGGTGTCCTGTCCGTCCACCCGCACCCGGTAGCCGGTCTGGGGGTCGGCCACGGCCGAGATGTCCGGCACGCCCCGGCCGACCTGACCGCCGGGATTGGCCGAGGGGGGCACGCCCGCGTTCCGCTGATAGTCGGGCAGCGGGAAGGTGTCGCTGACGCCGCCCCCTGTCGCGCCGCCCGCGCCCTCGTTCCAGACCACCTCGCGGGTGATCTGACCATCAGCAAGGCTCAGGCGGGTGCCGCCGCAGCCGCTGGCCCAGGGACTCGACGCGGGAAAGTCGGTGTGGGCCAGACCGTCACCCACCCGGTCGTTCGAGCCGTCGTCCCCGGCGGCGCACAGGACCGTCACGCCCAGGAGGGCGGCGGCCTGGAAGGCCTCGTCGAGGGCCTGCATCGCCTGCCGGGTCCAGGCGGGCTCGGCGGCCCCCCAACTGATCGAGAGCACGCTGGGCTTGCGGCGGGTGTCGTGAACCGCCCGGGTCACGGCGTTCAGGAATCCGGCGTCGGTGTTGGGCGCGAAGTACACCGCGATGTGCGCGCCGGGGGCCACCGCGCCCGCCACCTCGATGTCGAGCATCACCTCGGCGTCGGCCCCACTGGGGTCACCGCTGGGGGCGTTGCGCCCGCCGTCCACGCTGACGGCCGTGACGCGGGGGAGGGGCAGCCCCAGGCCCGCGAAGTAGGCGCTCAGATCGGCCTTGCGGTAGCCGCCCCCCAGTTCGATGATGGCGATGGTCTGCCCCTGGCCGTCCCCCTCCGGGAAGCCGTAGGCCCGCGCCAGCTCCGGCGGCGTGAAACTGACCCCGGCCTGCCGGGGAAAGGCGATCCCG
Source organism: Deinococcus metallilatus (assembly GCF_004758605.1). Lineage (NCBI taxonomy): Bacteria > Thermotogati > Deinococcota > Deinococci > Deinococcales > Deinococcaceae > Deinococcus > Deinococcus metallilatus. The sequence goes on along the minus strand of NZ_CP038510.1, from coordinate 41,559 downwards.
GGGACGCCGACCGGGCCAGCCAGGCGGAACCGGGGCCGGGCCTGCGGGCGGTCGTCCAGGCCGAACACGCCCTCCACCACGTCCAGCAGATCGGCGGGCAGGCGCACCGGCCCGCTGCGGCCCCGGAAGGTTCGGCCATCCACCTGATACAGCGCCAGCGTGGCCCCGAAGGCCGCCTCGACCTGCGCCACCGTGCCGCGCAGGATCACGGTGCGGCGCGGGGCGCTGGCGTCCACCACGCTGAGGCTGTGGTCGTGGGCAAAGGCCTCCACCCGCCGGAGGTCATCTTCCGAGGCCCCGTATTCCTGAGCGAAGGCCTCGCGCGTCAGGGGCGCGGCGGCCAGGTGTGGAGCGAGCTGGCGGCGGGCGCGCAGGCGCAGCGTCACCTCCAGCGGCGCGTCCGGATCAGGCAGGCCGACCGGCTGGGCAGCGGCGGGCAGCTCACGGACGCTGCCGGGGAGGGGGGTGAGCGGCGACGCGGCGGGCGGGGCCGGATCAGGACGGGACGGGTCGGACATCGGTGTCTCCCCCGGCGGGCAGTCCACCCGCCAGCCACGCCGGACTCGGCCGGGCGTGAATGTCCGCAGTATAGGGAAGCGGGCAGGCGGGCGCACAGGTCACCCTCGGGACCAACGTTCACCTTGAACACCCCGGCGCCGGGCCAATGTCAGGCTCACTCCACCTTGACGAGCCAGCCTTCCGGTGCCCCCACATCCCCGTACTGGATGCCGACCAGCTCGTCATACAGCCGCCGGGTGACCGGGCCGACCTCCGTCTCGCTGTAAAAGACGTGGAAGTCGTCGCCGTTCTGGATGCCGCCGATGGGCGTGATCACCGCCGCCGTGCCGCAGGCCCCGGCTTCCTGGTACTCGTCCAGCCGGTCGATGTACACGTCCCCTTCCTCGACCTCCAGGCCCAGCCGCTCCTTTGCCAGGTGCAGCAGCGAATACTTGGTGATGCTGGGGAGGATCGAGGGCGACTGCGGCGTGACGAAGCGGCCATCCCGGGTGATGGCGAAGAAATTGGCCGCCCCCACCTCCTCGATCTTGGTATGCGTTTCGGGGTCGAGGTAGATCGCGTCGGCAAAGCCGCGTTCCTTGGCGAGGTGGCCGGGCAGCAGGCTCGCCGCGTAGTTCCCGCCCACCTTGGCCGCCCCGGTGCCGTGGGGCGCGGCGCGGTCGTAGCGCGAGACAATGAAGTTGGCCGGGGTCAGGCCGCCCTTGAAGTAGGCGCCGACCGGCACGCAGAACACCGAGAAGAGAAACTCGGGGGCGGTGCGGACCCCCAGGTTGTCGCCCACGCCGATCACGTAGGGGCGCAGGTAGAGCGCGCCGCCCGAGCCGTAGGGCGGGAGATAGTCGAGGTTGGCCCGCACCACCTGCACGCAGGCGTCGATGAATTTCTCGGTGGGAATGGTCGGCATCAGCAGCCGCTCGCAGCTCGCCTGCATCCGCGCCGCGTTCTGGTCCGGGCGGAAGAGGGCCACCGACCCGTCCCGCTGGCGGTACGCCTTGAGGCCCTCGAAGCACTCCTGGCCGTAGTGCAGCGCGGTCGAGCCCTCGCTGATGTGGACGCAGTTGTCCTCGGTGAGGACGCCGTCATCCCACGCGCCGTCCTTCCAGTGCGAGCGGTAGCGCAGATCGGTTTTGATGTAGCTGAAGCCCAGGTTCTGCCAGTCGATGTTCTTGCCCATGAATCTTCACTCTCCTCGTCCGGCCACCCTACCCGAAGCGGAGCGCCCCGGGCAGGGCGACGCGAACTTTCAGCGTGCGATCAGCACGTCGACCTGCGCGCCGTGGCTCACCGCGTCCCCGGTGCTCCCGGCCATCGCCGCGCTGAAGGCGGTGGTGTGCCGCCGCCCCAGCACGATCAGGTCGGCCCCCGTCTCGGCGGCGACCAGCAGGATCGCCTCGGCGGGCTTGGCGGCCTGGACCAGATACTCGTGGACCTCCAGCCCCTGCTCCCGCGCCGCCTGCCCGACGGCCCGCAGGTGGTCCTGCCGGACGGCCCGCGCGTCCTGCACGGCCTGCGTCTCCAGCGCCTCGCTGCCGGGCAGCCCCGACGCGAAGTTCACGAACGGGTTGGCCGCCAGGGGCACCACGGCCACGATGTCGAGCACCGCGCCGAAGTGCTGCGCCAGGGCCACCGCGCGGGCGACAGCCTTCGCCGAGTGGGGCGCGCCCCCGGTCGCGACGAGAATGCGGTGGTACAGGGGGCCGGTGCTGGTGGGGGCAGACATGGCCCCATGCTACGGCCCGCCCTCCCCTTCATGCGGCCCGTCCTTCTGCACCCGTCACCCCTGTTGGCACGGCAAGGTGGAGTCTATGGGGCGTGGTCCTCTTTGGCGTCTCCCCGATCAGGGAATCGGACTCGCCCCTCCGGGACGGCCCGCACCCAGAGAGGCCACCTTCTTCCAGACATCACTCAGCCTGCCGGGAGGGAGGGGGAATCAATCTCTTGGAGGGCAGCCTGCGTCTGCCACCCCCCTCCCAGCCTCCCCCGCAAGGGGGGAGGAGCAACAAACCCGAGCCGCCTTGATGCCAACCAAAGCCGAAGCTCCCCCTGTCTTTTGTCTTTTCAAAATTCTGGAGGCGACGGCCAGGTTCCACCTTTCGAGTGAGCAGGCCTGGCAGAGGAGCTTTCGGGCCGTAGGCCCGCAGCCGCCCGGCGGAAATCAACAACCGTCACTGTCCAACACAAAGCCGCCGCTTAACGGGACACCCTTTGCCGAGCGCAGCGGAAAGCTCCCCCTGCCCCCAGCGGGGGGAGGGGGCGGGGGGGAACGCCTTCCACCGCCCCACCCGAGCAACCTTTCCAACCTACCCCTCAGCCCTCGCCCCCATTGCCCTCGGCCGCCTCGTGTTCCTGGGCGTTCAGCGGACCACGGGTCGCCCAGGTGAGCAGCAGGGCCGCCAGGCACCCGGCGACCGGCCCCAGCAGGTGTGGCCACGCCTCCGCCAGCCTGCCGGACACCAGCGCGGGACCGAAGACCCGGGCCGGATTCATCGCGACCGCCGAAACGCTGCTCGACAGGAAATGGTCGAGGCTCACCGCCGCGCCCACCGCCAGCCCCGCTGCGGGCCGCAGCTTGGCGTTGCGGTGCGCCGTCGCCAGAATCACCACCAGCAGCAGGGCGGTGCAGCCCGCGTCCAGCAGGGCCGCCCCGGACGCCGGAACGCGCTCCCGGGGGGGCGGCACGTGGGCGAAGGCCAGCATCAGCAGGCCCGCCGCGACCGAGGCGCCGAACTGCACCACCCAGTACGGCAGGACCAGCCGCCACGGAAACGCGCCGCGCAGGGCGAATGCCAGCGTCACCACCGGGTTGATGTGGGCGCCGGACACGTCGCTCAGCGCGTACACCATCGTGAGCACCACCAAACCGGGCGTGAGGGCCGCCGCCGCCACCTCGGGCAGCAGGCCCAGATGCGCCAGCAGCAGCGCGGCGACGCTCGCGAAGGTCAGCACGAACGTCCCCAGCGCCTCCGCGACGAGCGCGCGGCCGATGCGGTGGCCGGTCCCGCCTGACTGCGCTTCCTTCCTGTGGTGCGGGTCCGGGTCCGGGGGAGTGTCCCCGCCTTCGCGGCTCTCTTCAGGGCTGCTCATCTGGCGCATGATGCCACTGCACGGCGACAAGGTGAGGGAGATGCCGGAGAGGTGGCGCGCGACTCACGCTATCTTCATGCCATGCCCGAACAGCCCACGGCGGCCCCCCCGTCGTTCCCTTCACTGGGCGAACGCTTGCAGAACCTCACCGAAGCCCTCGCCGCCGCGCGCACGCCGCAGGAGGTGTTCGGCATCGTGCTGCGGCCTGCGCTGGGCGCCCTGGGCGCGGTCGCGGGCGCCGTGCTCCTCGTCTCCGGGGCGGGGGACCGGCTGGAGGTCGCCGCGACCCAGGGCCACGAGGCGGCCACGCCGAACTTCTGGCAGGACGGGCCGCTCGATCCCGCGCTGCCCGCCGGGGACGCCCTGGCGCGGCACGAGGCCCTCTTCTTCGAGCACGAGGGGGCGATGCTCGCGGCCTATCCGGCCCTCGCCGTCCGTGCGGGCACCCACACGCCGGTCGCGAGCGCGGTGCTGCCGATGTTCCTCGACGGCGCGCCGCTGGGCGTGCTGGTGCTGGACTTCCGGGAACCGCACGACTTCACGCCCGAGGAGGGGCGGTTCCTGCGGATTCTCGCGGGGCAGTGCGCGGTCGCGCTGGGGCGGGTGCGGCTGCTGGAGGCGCTCTCGGCCGAACTCCGCCAGCGCCGCGAAACCGAGGCGGAACTGCGCGTCAGCGAGGCGCGGTTTCGCCGCCTGGTGGAAGCGAGTCCGGTCGGGATCGCCGCCGGGGCGCTGGACGGCCGCCTGATCCTGGTCAACGACGCCTACCTGAGCCTGCTGGGCCGCACCCGCGCCGAGTACGAGGCGGGCGAGATCGACTGGGCGGCCCTCACGCCCCCGGAGTACCGCGCCGCCGACGAGCGGGCCTTCGCCCAGGCGCTCGGGCGGGGCGCGTCCGATCCCTACGAGAAGGAGATGCTCACCCGGGCGGGCGAGCGCATCCCCCTGAACCTGATCCTGATCCGCTACCAGGAAGGCGACCAGCCGTACGTGGTGGGCTACCTGCAAGACCTGCGCCCGTTCAAGGCCGCCGAGCGCGTGCTGCGGGAACACGGGGCCGAACTGGAGCGCCAGGTGGCGGCGCGCACCGAGGAACTGAATGCCCGCACGAAGGTGCTGGAGGCCTTCGAGGCGCTGACCCACGAGCTGACGCTCGAAACCGACCCCGCCGTGCTGGTGAAGCGCGCCCAGGACATCGTGCTGTCCCTGCTGCCCCCGGGCGTCGCCACCTACTACGAACCGGAGGGCGAGGTCTGGCGGCTCAAAGCCCAGACGGGCGACCTGCGCGACGGGGCGCTGCAACGGGTGCTGGACGCGGGCCTGCCCTACGCGGCGGCCGGGAACCTGCGGGTGCCTTTCGAGACGCGCGAGGCCTACTACCAGGAGGTCTACGACGTTCACACCGACAGCCAGCCGGACGTGACCGCGCACATCGGCTCCAGCGCCACCCTGCCCGTCGTGGTCGGCGGGGCGGTGCGGGGCGTCTTCGGCCTGGGGCTGTTCGGCGCGCCGCGCCACTGGTCGGCGGTGGACCGCGCCCTGCTCGAAACGGTGGCGCGCAGTCTGGGCCTCGCGCTGGAAGGGGCCGAGGCCGCGCGGCGCCTCAAGGAGCAGAACGCGGAACTCGCCGCGCGCACCCGGGCGCTGGAGGGCTTCGCGGACCTCACGCGGGGCCTCAGCGCGCAGGCGGAGCCGCACACGCTGGTGCGCCGCGCGCAGGAAGTCGTGCTGTCCCTGCTGCCGGGGGGGTACGCGGCGTACTACGAACCCGCGGGCGGGCAGTGGCACCTGCGGAGCCAGGTGGGCGACCGGCAGGACCCGGCCTTCCAGACCCACGTGGAGGCGGGCCTGCCGCTGGAGACTGCCAGCCTGTGGATACCCTGGCAGACGCGGGAGGCGTACTACCTCGAAGAGTACGACCAGCGCACCGACCACTTCGAGATGTACCGGGCCCGGCGGGGGGCGCTGGCGGCGCTCCCGGTGGTCGTGAACAGCGAGCCTTACGGCATCTTCGGCGTGGCGCTCTTTCACGACCGGCACTGGCACGAGGCGGACAAGGCCGTGATCGAGACGACCGTGCGCAGCCTGGGCCTCGCGCTGGAGCGCGCCGAGAGCGTGGCGCGGCTGGCGCAGAGCACCCGCACCCTCGAACGCGAACGGACCTTCCTGCGCGCGGTGCTCGCCAGTCTCGCGGAGGGCATCGTCGCCTGCGACGCGCAGGGCCAGCTCACGCTCTTCAGCGGCGCCACCCGCCGCTTTCACGGCCTGGACGCCGCGCCGCTGCCGCCGGAGGCCTGGGCCGAGCACTACGACCTGTTCGAGGCCGACGGGGTCACGCCGCTCGCCACCGAGCGTATCCCGCTGTACCGCGCCTGGCGCGGCGAGCAGGTGCGGGACGCCGAGATGGTCATCCGCCCCAAAGACGGACCGGCGCGCAGCATCGTCGCCAACGGCCAGGCGATGTTCACCGAGGACGGCGAGCCGCTGGGCGCGGTGGTCGCCATGCACGACCTCACCGCGCGCAAGCAGGCCGAACAGACCCTGCGGCAGCGCACGGCCGAGCTGGAGCGCAGCAACGCGGAGCTGGAACAGTTCGCGTACATCGCGTCCCATGACCTCCAGGCGCCGATCCGGGCGGTCACCAGCTTCGCGGAACTGACCCTGCGCCGGTACGGCGAGCAGCTCGACGAGCGCGGGCGGGCCTATCTGCACCAGATCGTGGAGGGCGGGCAGCACATGAAGCAACTGGTGGACGACCTGCTGACCTTCTCGCGGGTGCATACCCAGCAGCGGGAGCCGCAGCCGACCGACAGCAACCCGGTGTTCGACCGGGTCGTGCGGCGGCTGGACGGTGAGATCGCCAGCCTGGGCGCCCGCGTCACGCGCGCCGACCTTCCCCCGGTCCTGGCGGACGCGCAGCAGCTCGACCAGCTCTTCCAGAACCTGCTCTCGAACGGGCTGAAGTACCGGCGCGAGCAGGTCCCGCCGCAGGTGCAGGTCTGGGCCGAGCGTGACGGGCCGATGCAGCGCTTCGCGGTGCGCGACAACGGTATCGGGATCGAACCCCAGTATTTCGAGCGCATCTTCGTGATCTTCCAGCGCCTGTACGGCCGGGAGCAGTTCGACGGGACCGGCATCGGGCTGGCGGTGTGCAAGAAGATCGTCGAACGGCACGGCGGCAGGCTGTGGCTCGAAAGCACGCCGGGTGAGGGCAGCACCTTCTTCTTCACCCTGCCCGCAGTATGAGGCGGGCCGGGGCGGCTAGGCGGGTAAGGCCCGGTTTCCCTGCCCCGGCCTGCGGCGCTGCTTTTCCTGATACATCCGCTGGTCCGCGACGCTGACGACCTCGGCGGGGCGCTCACCGTCCTGCGGCCAGAAGGCGGCGCCCGCACTGGCCCCCGGGCCCACCTGCCCCGGGAGCGGCCGCATGCGGGCGGCGGCCTGCTGGACCCGGGCGAGCAACGTGGGGGCGTGCTCGGCGCTGGCCCCGGGAAGCAGCACGGCGTACTCGTCGCCGCCCAGCCGGTACACCCGGTCCTGGTCCCGGAAGACCTCACCGAGGGCCTGGCCGAACTCGCGCAGCACCCGGTCGCCCCAACTGTGCCCCCAGGTGTCGTTGATCTGCTTGAGGCCGTCCATGTCGACGTAGATGACGCCGAACGGCGGCCCCTCGCCCGGGTCCTGCTCTGCCAGTTCCTCCAGGTGCCGCTCGAAGGCCCGGCGGTTCCCCAGCCCGGTGAGGTTGTCCGTGACCGCCGCCCGCTCCACGCGGCGCAGGTGCCGCTGCCGCTCCAGCGCGAGCCGCAGGGTCCGGGCCGCCGCCTCGAAGAGGTCGCGGTGGGGTCCCGACCAGGGCTGGACCTGCCCGAGCCGCGTGACCACCACCACGAAGCGCCCCTCGTCCAGCTCGGCCAGCGGGCCCCAGGCCAGCGCCCGCACGCCCGCGCGGACCAGGGGCGCCGCCGCCCCCGGCTGGGCGGAGTAATCGTCGATATAGCAGGTCTGCCCGGTCTGCCGCCAGGGGAGGCCGCCGAGCAGCTCCCCGGTCAGCCGGTCCTCCGCGCGGGCGGCTTCGGGAGGCCAGGTGGTGATCACCCGCGCCTGATCCCCCCGCACCAGGATCAGGCCGCCCCAGTCCACCTCCAGGATGGGGGCCAGAATCCTGAACACCTGCTGGGCCACCTCCAGCGGGTCGAACCGGCTCTCGACCAGCGCCGAAACCGCCACCAGCGCCTGCGCGTAGGCGGCGGCCTGCCGGGCCTCCTCGTAGAGCTCCGCGCGTTCCAGCGCGGCGGCGAGCGACTGGACGGCCGCCGCCAGCAGCAGGCGCTCACGCGGCGTCCAGGCCCGGCCGCTGCCCGCCCGGTAGACCCCCAGCACGCGGGTCACGCCCCGGCTGCCCCCCGGCAGGGGCACGAGCGCCACGGCCTGCACCCCATGCGCCAGGTAGGCGGGCACCCTCGTCTGCTCCAGATAGACCGGCTCCCCGCTCAGCGTCTCCCAGATCGCCCCTTCCCCCCGGCCCAGCCCGGCGTCCATCTGCTCCCGCAGGCCGGGCGGCAGCGGGCCGGAATACATCTCCGGGACGAACCGCTCGCCCCGCAGGACGAACAGCACCAGCCAGGCGACCTCGACCGCGCCCGAAAGGATGGCCAGGGCGCGCCGGGCGACCTCGGCGGGGGTGTGCTCCGCTTCCAGGCCGCGGGACAGCGCCGCCAGCGTGGCGACCGTCTGTTCGGCCTGTTTGCGCTCGGTCAGATCGGTGATCGCCGTGATGGTGCCGGGCGCCCCCCCCTCCGCCGCGCGGGGAGCGTCCGTGACCAGCACCGGCACGAGCGTCCCGTCGGCCCGCTTCAGGCGCGCCTCGTAGGCGCGGGTCTGCCCCTCGGCGTGGGCCAACGGGGCGACCAGGACCGGGTGGTCCTCCTCGAAGGTCACGTCGCGGGGGGTGCGGCCCAGCAGGGCTTCCGGCGCGGTTCCCAGCAGGCGGGCGTAGGCGGGATTGACGTACACGAAGCGCCCCGCCGCGTCGGTCACCGTCAGGCCCTGCGCGACAGTGCCCATCACCTGGCGGCCAAAATCCCGTTCGCGGGCGAGGTCGGCCAGGATGCGGCGGTGCCGACGTTCCAGCGGCCGGAAGACCAGCAGGGCCAGTGCTAGCAGCAGGGCCAGCCCCACCCCCAGACAGGTCCAGACCAGCCCGCTCAGGTGCCGGATTCGCGCGTCACCGCGGCGCTCCATCTGCACCGTGGCCTGATCCAGCGCCGTCAGCAGCGGCCCCGTCGCCTGCTCTTCGAGCCAGCGAATGTCCGCGTTCCTGCGGCTGAGCCGGTCATCCGGCGTCAGGAGGATGCTGCTTGCGGCGGCCAGGTACCCCTGCACCTGCACGTCGAGCCAGTCCGGAGCGGCCTCGGGGGCGGGCGGCTGGGCCGCTGCCCCGTGCCTGAGCAGTTGCGCGTGGGCTTCCCGCATCCCGGCCACGCTCCTGCGGAGCCGGAGGCGGGCCTGGCTCCGGCCCTGCGGAGTGGTGCTGCCGACGAGCTGCCAGGCGTCGTGGGCCACCCGCTCCGCGAGCAGTTGCTGGCGGCCCGCGACGCTCAGCCGGTGGGCGTCCACACGCAGGGCGTGGGTTTCGCGGGCCAGCAGCACATTGGACACGGTGCCCAGCAGCGCCACCGCCGCCAGCACCGTATAGACGGTGGCGCGCAGGGAGAACACCGGGCGGGCCTCTGGCATAGCCCCAGCGTAGAGGCTGCACTTCGACAAAATGCTTACGCGGGCAGCCCACACTTCCCGGCGGCCCGGGCCGCACCCGTTATCCTGGCCCCATGTCCGAACAGCCTGCCACGACTGCGGGCGTGCGCCCTTCCCTGGGTGAGCGCCTTCAGGAGGTGACCGAGGCCCTCGCCGCCGCCCAGACGCCGGAAGCGGTCTTCGGCGCGGCGCTGACACCCGCCCTGGAGGCGACCGGGGCGCTGGCCGGGGCGGTGCTGCTGGTCGGCCCCGGGGGCGGCCTGGAGCGGGCGGCGGTCCAGGGCCAGACCGGGGAGGCCGGGTGGGCAGGCGGCCCGCTGGAGGAGGGCACGCCCGCCGGGGACGCCCTGCGGCGGGGAGAAGCCCTCTTCTTCGAGCAGCCGGGCGACCTGGGAGGCGCAGCCCCGGGCCTCGGGACCGCTGCGGCGCAGGCCACGGCGCTCCTGCCGATGGTGCTCGATCAGCAACCGCTCGGAGTTCTGGTGCTGGAGTGGCCCGCGCCGCACCCCTTCACGCCCGAGGAGCGGCGCTTCCTGGGGACGCTGAGCGGCCAGTGTGCCCTCGCCCTGGGGCGCGCGAGGCTGCTCAAGCAACTGCGCCGGGCCGAGCGGCGACAGACCGACATCCTGGAGAGCATCGACGACGCCTTTTACGCCCTGGACCACCAGGGGCGCTTTACCTATGTCAACCGCAGGGCGGAGCAGCTCTGGGGGCGCCGCCGGGAGGACCTGCTCGGGCGGGTGTGCTGGGAGGCGTTCCCCCAGGTCACCGGCGGCGAAGCCTACCGCGCGCACCTCACGGCGGCGACCGAGCGGCGCGTGGTGCGGCTGGAGGTGCCCTCGGCCATCCTGGGCACCTGGCTGGACCTCTGCATCTGCCCCAGCGAGGCGGGCCTCTCGGTGTACTTCAAGGACATCACCGGGCGCAAACAGGTCGAGGCGCAGGTGCAGGACCTGAACCGCACCCTGGAACAGTGCGTGCGGGAACGTACCCGGGAGTCGGAGGACGCGCGCCGCACGGCGGAGGTGCTCGCGGCCCTCGGGGACGCCCTGCAACGCGCCACGTCCCCGGAAGAGGTCGCCGCCCTGGCGCTCGCGCCGCTCGGGGAGGCGCTGGGCGCGCACAGCGCGATGGTGGTGGGGCTGGAGCAGGACTTCATCCGGGTGCCGACCGTCTGGGGCGAGGTCAGGCCGTCGATGGCCGCCGTCCAGGCCCGGGGCAAGCCGCTGGAGGACACGGTGCTGCTCGCCCGCGTGGCGCGGACCGGCGAGGCCGGGTACTACGCGGACTACAACGCGGCGAGGGGCGGGCTGGCGGGGCTGCCGCCCCTCGCCTTCGCGGCCGAACCCATCCGCACCCCGGACGGGCAACTCGCCGGATTCCTGGCGGTCTGGCGCGATCCGCGCGAGGTGCCCTGGCCGGAAGGGGACCGCGACCTGCTGCGGCGGGCGGCGGGGACGCTGGGCCTGGCGCTGGAGCGGGCCGCCTCCGCTGCCCGGCTCGAAGCGCACACCCGGCAGATCGAGGAAGCGGCGCGCGCCCAGCAGGCCTTTATCGCGTTCAGCGAGGCCGCGGGCACCGAGACGGACGTGCTGGCCCTGGTGAGGCAGGCCATTGAGGTCCTGCGCGTCCGCTTTCCGGAGGGCAGCATCGGGTACTACGAGCGGGGGGGCGACCGCTGGAAGGTGCGGGTCTACAGCGATGACGTCCGCGAGCAGGCCTCCGCCCGCCTCCTGGTGGGCCTGTCCGCCCGGACCCCGCTGATCGCGGAGGCGCTGAGCGCGCAGCAGGCGGTGTTCAAGGACGCCTGGGACCCGGCGCGCGAGGCGCTGCGGGGCACCGAGCCGTACGGCACCGCCGCCAGCTATCCGCTGCTGGTGGGCGGTGAAGTCCTGGGGCTGCTGCTGGTGGGCCTCAAGGACACGCGGCAGTGGCAGGAAAGCGACCAGGCCCTGATCCGGGCGGTCGGGCGCGGCCTGAACTTGGCCCTGGAACGGGCCGAGGTGCCCCGGCAGCTCCTGGCCCAGCACCAGAGCCTGGAGGCCACCAACGAGGAACTGGAAGCCTTTGCCTACAGCGTCTCCCACGACCTGCGCACGCCCGTGCGGCATGTGATGAGTTTCGGCCAGCTCCTCCGCAAGTCGCTGGGCACGCGCCTGGACGAGAAATCGGCCCGGTACCTGACGGTGGTGGACCAGGCCGCCGTGCGGATGGACAGCCTGATCGACGCCATGCTGAACCTGTCGCGCACCTCCCGCCTGCCGCTGCGCCTCGGCCCGGTGGACTTGGGCATGCTGGTGGACACCGTGCGGGCCGAGCTGGAAGCGGACGTGCTGGAGCGTGCGGTGAGCTGGGACATTCACCCGCTCCCGCTGGTGACGGCCGACCACGACACGCTGCGCCAGGTCATCTCGAACCTGCTGGACAACGCCCTGAAGTACACCCGGACCCGGGACCCGGCCCGGATCGAGGTGTGGGCGGAGGAGCGGCCGCACGAGTGGTGCATCTCGGTGCGGGACAACGGCGTGGGCTTCGATCCGCGCTATCAGAACAAGCTGTTCGGGGTCTTCCAGCGCCTCCACCGCGCCGAGGACTTCGAGGGCACCGGCGTCGGCCTGGCAAACGTGCGCCGCATCATCGCCCGCCACGGCGGCCGGGTTTCCGCCGAAAGCCAGCCGGGCCAGGGCGCCACCTTCACCTTCACCCTCCCCCGGTCGTGACGGCCCCGCCTGCCCCGGCCCAAGCCTGCCGGAGCTCTGCCCGTCTCCCAGCAGGGGCCGGGTGAGGCATGGAAGTCTCCAGAAAACACCGTACAGGACGACCAAACATCTCCTCCCCCTTGAGGGGGGAGGCCGGGTGGGGGTGAACGGGCTTAGCGTCCGGGGCCAATCGGAAGAATCAGGCTCCACTTTTCAGGCGGCGCCGCAAGGGGGAGGAGCAAACCACCCCGGCCTCTCCCCCGCCGAATCACGGCCAGCCTCCGGCTACCGCGTGGCGGCGAACCGGGCGGCCACTTCCGCGTGATCCCGCCAGGTCACGGTGACGCCGGGCAGGTGCCGGGCCAGCGCGGCGGGAAACCGGGGGCTGACCCGGAGCGCACCGCCCGTCGCCGTGATCGGCAGTGGCCCGACCCGCGCCCGCACCCGGCCCGCGAGGTCCGTGAGTGACCGGGCCGCCTCGTCGAGCAGGGCGTCGGCCACCCCATCTCCCCGGTCGGCGGCGCGGCCCACGGCAGGGGCAAGCGAGGCGAGGGCGGCGGCCCCCGGCGTGCCGTAGGCGAAGGCGCGCAGCGTGTCCCAGTCCAGCCCGCCCGTGACCCCGGCGACCTCGTCCGCCAGGGGTGAGGGGGGCACTGCTCCGGCGTCCAGCGCGTCCGTCACCCAGCGCAGCGCCGCGCGCCCCAGGCTGAAGCCGCCGCCCTCGTCCCCCAGGCGGTAGCCGCGCCCGCCTGCCCGAATGACCGAGCCGTCCCGCGCGACGTGGTACGCGATACTGCCCGTCCCGGCATACAGCAGGATGCCCACACCCGGAGCGAGGTGCGCGCGGTAGGCCAGGTCGAGGTCCCCTTCCACGCTCACCCGCGCGGTGGGGAGGCCCAGTGCCCGGGCGAACACCTCACGGGCGCTCTCCGCCGCAGGCGTCCCGGCGCTGAGGCCCGGCAATCCGGCGTGGACCACGTCCGGGCGGGCCGGGAGCGCCCCGGCGAGCGCCGCGAGGGCCGCCGCACCCGCCCCCGTGCCCAGCAGCGCCGCCGTCAGGGGCGGAGTCACGCCCCGCGTGAGCGGCTGGCCGCCTCCGAGCAGGGTCCATTTCGTGCCGCTGCCCCCGGCATCCAGCCCCAGGGCGAGGCCGGTCAAGGCAGCGCCAGCGGGGCGAGGTCGGTCACGCGACCCGCCGGGACCGTCAAGAGGTCGCTGCTCACCCCACCCGCCTCCACCCGCACGGCCCGCTCGGGCACCCGCAGGAAGCCGTAGCCGCCCGCCGCGTTGGTGGTGGTGCGGGCCAGGACGCTGCCCAGCTCATCGAGGAGGCGCACCTCGCGCCCACCCAGGGGTCCGGTAGCAGCGGTCAGCGTGCCGCGCAGTGCCCGGAGCGTCCGGGGATCGGGCCGCGCCCAGCGGGCGGGGGCGGCGAAGGGGCCCCCCGGTCCGGCGAGGCTCAGGATGAGTTCGGGCAGGGCCTCGGCGGTCGTGCGTTTTCCGGCGTTCACGTCCGCCGTGGGCGTGCGGTAGGAGTATCCGGCCCAGCCCAGGCCGCTGGTGCGCGTCTTGCGAATCTGGCTCAGGGTGCTGCGCGGGTCGTTCAGGTAGATGGCCGCCCCGCTGACCTGCGTGACGCCCGGCGAGCGCACCTTCAGGCCCGCCGCGTAGGCCGCCCAGGTGTTGAACCAGGCGGCCTGCTCGGGCACGAAGTCGCGCTTGTAGTTCATCATCACGTTCACGTCGAGGTAGCCCTCCCGCACCCAGGTGCGCCAGTCCTGAAGGACCTCCGCGTAGGGGCGGGTCGTCTCGAAGCCCGCGTCGGTGGTCGGCCCGGCCCCGTAGGTGATGGTCGCGGCGTTCACGCTCACGTCGGGCCGCACGGCCTTCACGGCGAGGGCGGTGTCGCGCACCAGATTGGTGATCTGGGTGCGCCGCCACGCGGTCCAGGTGGGGTCTTCGGGCGCGGGTGTCCCGGTCTGGCCCGTCTCCGCGCGGTAACG
>NZ_CP038510.1:0-22500 GCF_004758605.1 Deinococcus metallilatus | reverse complement strand
GCACGCTGGAAGGGGGCACGGCCCTGCCCGCCGAACGGGACCTGGCCGGGACGCTGGGCGTGTCGCGCGTGACCGTGCGGCAGGCGCTCGCGCTGCTGGCCCAGCAGGGCTTGCTGACGCGGCGGCACGGGAGCGGCACCTTCGTGAATCCGCCCGCGCCCGCCCTGGCCGCCCGGCCCCTGGGCCTGCTGACCGGCTTTTCGGAAGATGTCCGTTCGCGTGGGCAGACGCCGGGGGCACAGGTCCTCTCCTTCGAGTGTGGCCGCCCCACCCCGCAGGAGGCGATGACGCTGGCCCTCTCACCCAGCGACAGCGTGTTCCGCCTGCGCCGCTTGCGAACGGCGGACGGCGAACCGCTGGCGGTCGAGGAAAGCACCCTGCCCGCCACGCTGACCGGCCCGCTGGGCGCCGCCGACGTGACCGACGCCAGCCTGTACGCCCTGCTCGCCGCGCGGGGGCTGAGTCCGGTGCGGGCCGTGCGCCACCTGCGCGCCGTGAACGCCGAGCCACCGCTTGCCGGGTGGCTGAACGTGCCCCCCGGGGCCGCCCTGCTCGCCACCGAGCGCGTCTCGTGGACGGCGGACGGGAAGCCGGTCGAACACGCCCGCGCCCACTACCGGGGCGACCGCTACGACTTCGTGATGGAACTGCACGGCGAGGGCCGGGCATGACCCCCCGCGTCCTGGGCCTGATGAGCGGCACGAGCGCGGATGGGATCGACGCGGCGCTGCTGGAGTTGACCGGCTGGCCTGCGCTGGGCAGCGGGGGAAGGATTCCGGCCCTGCCTGAAGGCGTGCCGCGCGGGCGGGTCGTGGAACACGTCTTCACGCCCTTCTCGCCGGGATTGCGGGAAGCGGTGCTGGCCGCTATGCGAAACGAGGCGAACACCGCCGACCTGACCCAGCTCCACTGGTGGCTGGGGGAGGCGCTGGCGGAGGCGGCCCGTCCCCTCGCCCCCCACGCGGACCTGATCGCGGCCCACGGGCAGACGGTGCAGCATCATCCCCGGCCTGACGCGGCGCGGGGCTGGGCCCGGCCCGCCACACTGCAACTCGGAGAGGCGGCGCTGATCGCGGAGCGCACCGGGAAACCGGTGGTGGCGGACTTTCGCCCGGCGGACATCACGGCGGGCGGCCTGGGCGCACCGCTGGTGCCCTTCGCAGACTGGGCGCTGTTCGGGCAGGCGGGCGTGCGGCGGGCCATTCACAACCTCGGCGGCATCAGCAACCTGACCTTCCTGCCGGGCGCGGACCGGGCCGGGGTGCTGGCCTTCGACACCGGCCCCGGCAACTGCCTTCTGGACGAGATCGCCGCCCTCGCCGGGCAGACGTGCGACGAGGGCGGGCGGCTGGCGGCGGCAGGCCGCGTCCACGCGGAAACACTGGCGGCCTGGCTCGCGCATCCCGAATTGCAGATTCCTCCCCCTAAAGCCACCGGGCGGGAGGTCTGGACGCTCTCGCATCTCCCCCGCCCCGCCGACCTGAGCGTGCCGGACCTGGCGGCGACCGCCACCGCCTTGACCGCCCACACGGTCGCAGACGCCTATGCGCGCTGGGTCGTGCCGCACGGGCTGGATGAGGTGGTGGTGGCGGGCGGCGGGGCACGCAATCCGGCGCTGCTCGCGGCCCTGCGCGCGGCCCTCTCCCCCCTCCCGGTCCTGACCTTCGAGGAGGTGGGCTGGATGGCGCAGGGCTTCAGTGGCGCCACGCGCGAGGCGGCGGCCTTCGCCTTCCTGGGCTACGCCCGCGCGCAGGGCTGGGCGAATACCCTGCCACATACCACCGGCGCCGGACACGCGGTCAGCGCCGGAAAGCTCCTCCTCTCCCCTCCCCTGCCGGAGAACCGCCCATGACGGCCCTCCCCTCCCCTCCTGATCCGCGCCGCACCGAGGGTGTCCACCCGGACCACGCCGACCTGGACCGGCTGGACACGCTGGCGCTGGTGCAGGTGTTCGCGGACGACCAGCGGGCCGCGGTGGAGGCGGTGCGGGCGGCGGCCCCTGCCCTGGCGCGGGCGGTGGAGGCGGCCCTCCCGCCTCTGGAACGTGGCGGGCGGCTGGTGTACGTGGGTGCGGGCACCAGCGGGCGGCTGGGGGTGCTGGACGCGACCGAACTCACGCCGACCTTCTCCTGGCCCATGACGCGGGCCGTGCCGCTGATCGCCGGGGGCGAGCGCGCGATCCGCCAGGCGGTGGAGGGCGCCGAGGACGACGCGGAAGCGGGCGGCGCGGACGTGCGCGCGGCGGGTGTCGGCCCGCAGGACGTGCTGATCGCGGTTGCGGCGAGTGGAACGACGCCCTACGTGCTGGGCGCGGTGAAGGCGGCGCGGGCCGCGGGGGCGCTGACCATCGGCCTCGCCAACAATCCCGGCACACCTCTGCTGGCCGCCGTGGACTACCCCGTGGCGCTCGACACCGGGCCGGAGGTGATCAGCGGCAGCACGCGCCTCAAGGCCGGGACTGCCCAGAAAATCGCGCTGAACACGCTGTCGAGTGCCCTGATGGTCCGGCTCGGCAAGGTGTACGGCAACCTGATGGTGGACGTGAAGGCCAGCAACGCCAAGCTGGAAGCCCGCGCCGTGCGCCTGACCTGCCACGCGACCGGCGCGAGCGAGGCCGAGGCCCGCCTGGCCCTGGCCGCGGCAGGCGGCCGCGTGAAGACTGCCCTGGTGATGCTGCGCCTGGGCCTCAGCGCCCCCGAGGCCGAGGCCCGCCTGGCCGCGGCGGACGGACACGCCCGGGCGGCCCTGGGGGAAGCATGACGGGAGAGCGGCTGATTCCCCCGCGCACACGGGAGCTTCTCGTGGAGGCCACAGAGCAGAAGGGCCTCTGCGGCGCGGCGCTGGGCGTGGTCACGGCGAACGGGCAGCGGGGGACACTGGTGCTGGGAAGCGCGGCCCGCGAACCGGAGCGGCTGCCGCTGGAAGCCGACTTCTGGTGGGACCTCGCCAGCCTCACCAAACCGCTCTTCACCGCGCGGGAGGTGCTGCGCGCGGCCGAGGAGGGCCTGCTCGATCTGGACGATCCTCTCGGCGCTCACCTGCCGGACCTCGCCTGGATGCAGGACACGCCGCTGAAGTCGCGCACGCTGCGGCAACTCCTCACGCACACGGCGGGCCTCCCCGCCTGGGCGCCGCTGTACACCTGGGGCGACGCGGCGACCATCCGGGCACGGGTCTTGCAGGAACCCTGGCCCCTGACCCCACCCGGCGAGGTGCGGTACAGCGACCTGGGGTACATCCTGCTGGGCCACGTGCTGGAGCGGGTGCGCGGCGTGCCCCTGCGGGACTTCCGGCTGGACCCCGGCCTGACCTTCGGGCCTGACCCGGCGCACACGGTCGCCACCGAACGCTGCCCCTGGCGCGGGCGGATGCTGCGCGGCGAGACGCACGACGAGAACGCCTTCGCGCTGGGCGGCGCAGCGGGGCACGCAGGCCTGTTCGGAACCCTCGCGGGCGTGCTGGCACAGGCCGAGCGGCTGTTGCGGGGCGGCTGGCTCTCCCCCGCCGCGCAGGCTGCCGCGCTCCGCCCCCAGGTCCCGGGCCGCAGCCTCGTCTTCGTGACCACGCAGCCGGAGTGGAGCGGCGGTAGTCTCACCGGGCCGGGGGCCTTCGGGCACACCGGCTTCACGGGCACAGGTCTATGGGTGGACCCCGAACGGGGCCTGGCCTGGACCCTGCTCACCAACCGCGTTCACCCCTCGCGGCACGCCGGTCTGGACATTCAGGGGCTGCGGCGCGCGGTCGGCAATACGCTGCTGGCGGGACAGGCATAACCGGGCCAAAAAAAGCGCCCCACCCGGGGCGCCAACCTGAAGCTTTGTCCTGTCTTACTCGGCCGCTGCCGTATCTTCCGAGAGGCCCAGCGAGGACTTGAGGGTGCTGGCGACCTTGAAGGCAACCTTCTTGCCCGCGGGAATCTGGATACGCTCGCTGGTGCCGGGGCGCACGCCGGTGCGGGCGGCGGTGGCCTTGACGCTCAGCGTCCCGAGGCCGGGGAGGCCGACGCTCTGGCCCTGCTTGATCGCGTCCACGACCACGCCCAGCATCGCGCTGACGGCTTCCTCGCTCTGCTTCTTGGTCAGGCCGGTCTTGTCGGCGACCATCTCGACGAGCTGGGTCTTGGCGACCTTGCCGCTGCCGCCCTCGTTCCCGGCCGCGCGGCTGGGCTTGGCGGCCTCCTGCGCGGGGGCCTTGGCAGCGGTCTTCTTGGCGGGCGCTTTCGTTGATTTCTTCGTCATGGTGAGCAGCATGACATACGTTGAGGCAGCCGTGAAGGGGGGGAACGGGCGGTTCAGGCCGACCAGCACGCACTCCAGAAGTAGCCAGCCTAATTTATGTTGTCCCAGACGCCATTTTCCCAAACGTTCATCAAATTACCTTGGCTTAAAAGTGTCGGCCCAGGCGGCGCCAAGAGGTACCGGGGGCGCCACCTTCTGACTCACTGTCCGCTCGTCACATGACGAGCAACGGAAGGCGGACCGGGAACGGGGAGGTTGTGACGTCTCTGGCATGGACGGCTTCCTCCCGCGGGCGGGGTGTGGACACGACTGGATGGACGAGAACGGCTCTCCAGGGACAGTGCCACCTTGAACGGGCCAGCTGCTCCGTAGACCGGAGAATCAGGCGAGACGGGTACCGGCCTTGCTGGGCAACGCGACGGGCACTGGGTCTGAGCGGCAACTCTGGCATGTAAGGGAAGGATTTCACGAGGAAGGTTCTGCAAGTGGAGGCCACAGTACGAAACTGCTGTTCACCGGGGGCCTCCAGGGGCAGACACACACTGTGCTGCTGGCGACCTACAGCGCAATGGAAAGCGACCTCGCGCCCGCCCCGGGGCTGAGCGCCCTCATGGACGTGCTGCCCTTCGCGGTGCTCCTCATCGCTGATCCTGATTGCGGGATGGCACCGCTGAAGCGGGGGCGCGGGGCGTGCTAGCGTCCGGGGATGACCGCTCCCTCCCCTGCGCCCACGGACGTGTATTTCGACTTCCTGTGCCCCTTCGCGTGGCGCGGCCTGGAACTGGCTGACGTGCTGCGCCGCGAACGCGGCCAGGCCTTCCGGCTGCGGCACTTCTCGCTGGCGCAGGGCAACCACCCGGAGAACCCCGACCGCAAGGCCCCGGCGTGGTGGTTGCACGAACAGGCAGGTGACGGGAGCACGCCTGCGCAGCAGGCCAGCCTGCGCGCCTTCCTCGCGGCGCAGGCGGCCGCCCGGCAGGGGGAGGAGGCCGCCTGGGCCTTCACGCTGGCCCTCTTCCGCCTGCGCCACGAGCGCAAGGCCGAGCTGGACGAGGCGGCGATCCGCGCGGCTGCCCAGGAGGCCGGGCTGGACCTCGCCCGTTTCGAGGCGGACCTGGCGGATGAGGCAGGCTTGCGGGAAGCCCTGGCCGCTGACCTGCGGGACGCCGCCGCCCTCGGCGTCTTTGGAACACCTACCTTCGTGCTGCCCGACGGAAATGCGGCTTACCTGCGCTTCTCGGCCCTGGTCCGGGAGGCCGAAGCGGCCCAGGCCCTCTGGGAGCTGTACCGCGAGGTGCTGGCTTCCGGGGCGGGCATCGAGACGATCAAGCGCCCCCGCTAGGCTCAGCCGGACGGCCTACTGCGGCGCGGGGACCAGGCTCAGGCGGGCACGCAGGTCGCGGATCATCGCGGCCTTCTGCCCGCTGCTGATTCCGCGCAGCACCCACGCCTTTACGTCCAGCGGGTCTTCCAAGCCCTCATCGAGCGCGAGGCGCAGGGTATCCAGTTCGGGCAATTTCAGGTCATTTCGCAGCAGGAAGGTCAGTGTGCGCATGACCGCCTCGACCTGGGACTCGCGGGGAAGGGCACGCAGGGCGGCGTCCGCGTCCTCTTCCTCCTGTAAAGGCCGTGAAGGCCCCTCCAACTCCTCCCGCGACCTCTCACCCTTCTTCCGGCCCTGCTGAGCCTTCTGGGGGCCTTCTGAGGGCAACACGGCCCCTTCGGGGGTCTGATACTTCTCCGGGTTCTTCAGCAGGTCCACGAAAAAGGCGGGGCGGCTGCGCGGTCTGTACCCGCCTGAAACGATGGTCTGGTAACGGATGAGGGTGTCCTCCACCTCCGCTTCGCCGTGTTCGCGCACCAGTTGCAGCGCCCGGGTGTGCGTGATGCCGATATCCGCCAGGCTCTGCACCAGCAGCGGGTCGGGCGGAATGAAGGCGTCCCCGAAGGTGTAGTGCAGCATTTTTTTCTTGCCGCGCCCCAGGTACTCGACGCTTTTCAGGAAACCCTTTTCGAGCAGTTCCTCGTGCGCGGCGTCCAGGGTGCGCTGCGCCATGCTGGGGCGGTCGGTCACGATCTTGCAGGCCTCGGCCCACTCCATCAGGCCCACCTGGTACGACATCGCCACCTGCTCCGGATTTTCCGGGTCGCGGCGTTGCGAGTCCAGCAGCCGGTACAGGGCGCGGGTGGGGGGCCGCTTGAGGGTCTGCATGAAGCTCAGGTCGAGCGGCTTGATGTACCCGGCCCGGACGCTGCGGGCGATCTCCTGCGGCAGGGTGATCCTGAGGACGCTGCTCGCATCCAGGCGGTTCTCATCGCCGGAAGTGAACTCCAGCCGGTCGATGTAGCGGAAGTTGACGTTGGTCCAGCGTTTGCGCGGATGGTCCCGCCAGCCCTCCGCGATGAAGTAGTTGGTGGTGGTTAACCGCCGGAGACTCTCATCGAGCGCGGCGTAGTAGCGCCCGCTGGTGTCAAGGCCCGCCATCTGGAGGAGCTGGTAGGGCGTACAGGTCACGCTGCCGTCTGCCGGTGCCCCCTGGTCGATGTACAGGTTCACCAGCGCGGCGCTGATGTCGGTATCGATGCCGTGGGGCACGCCGTACTCGGGCATGGCCTGGCAGGTGACCTTGTAGCGGCGGTCACCGTCCTCAAGCTCGACGCTCCAGTCGCGGTAATCCGGCGGGATGCGTTCCTGAACGCTGATGAGGCTCAACCGGGCGATGTTGAGTTCGTCGAAGCGTTTGATTCCTTTTTCGGACACGGCCACCCCTTGTTTGTTGTTTTTTAGATCTTTTTATCTTTTAAAAGAATATATGTTGTCAACAACAAGCGGGGGGGCGCCGCGCGTGCCAGACGACGTTTTCGGGGCAAAACGGCGCAAGTTGTCCGATAGTTTGGCGCAAGTTGTCCGATAGTTTTGGGGCCCAAACGGCGCAAGTTGTCCGATACCTCCCCCCCGAACGGCGCAAGTTGTCCGATAGTTTTGGCGCAAGTTGTCCGATACCTCCTGACGCCGAACGGCGCAAGTTGTCCGATACCTCAGCCTAAAAACGGCGCAAGTTGTCCGATAGTTTTCAGCAAAACGGCGCAAGTTGTCCGATACCCCTTTCTCCGGGAATCTGCCGCCAAAAAAGAGCGTCCAGCACAGCGCCGCAAAAAAAACGGCGCAAGTTGTCCGATAGTGCTCCCCCCGAAAACGGCGCAAGTTGTCCGATACCCTGTTTTGCTGTCTCTAGCAGAAACTATTGTCTAAGATATGCTCTCACTGTAAAAGAGTCGTCTTTCTTGGGTTTTCCACCCAGGCACAAAGGCGGGCAGCAGCCTTCCCCCCTTCCCTGCCCCGTTGTCCCCGGATTTACCCTCCTGGGAACCGCCAGCGGGCCCGCGTGTTCGGCCACCTCCGAGCCGAACCGGGCCAAAACGGCACAAGTTGTCCGATAGGGAAACCGCTGTCCTTCCTCTGCTCGTCACGTGACGAGCAAGCTGGCAGACTTCGGGGTAATGTGGGAGAAATGCGGACGCTGACGTTCTTCAACCACGCGGGCGGAGTCATGAAGTCGAGCCTGACCCGGGATGTGGGCCATACGCTCTCGCAGGCCGGGTTGCGCGTCCTGGTCGTGGACCTTGACCCGCAGGCCAATTTGACCGACTGGCTGGGGGTGTCGGGGGTCAGCCGCGAGCAGACGGTGTATGACACGGCCACGCGGGGGGAGCCTCTCCCCTCTCCTACCGCCGCACACGGCCTGCACCTGATTCCCAGCGACGTGTCGCTGGCGCTGGCCGAGGGGCAGATGATGGGCGTGGTGGGCGCGCATCTGCATCTCCGGCAGGCCTTGCAGGCGGCCACGGACCAGTACGACGTGGTCCTGATCGACAGCCCGCCCAGCCTGGGACAACTGTCGATCCTGGGCGCGCTGGCCGCCGATCATCTGGTGGTGCCGGTGCCCACGCGCCAGAAAGGCATGAACGCGCTGGCGGGTCTGTCCGAGGCGATGGCGACCTACCGCAAGCTGCGGCCCGATCTGACGGTCGCCCTGTACGTGCCCACGCTCTACGACGCGCGGCGCTCGCATGACCGCGAGGCGCTGGCGGCCCTTCAGGGAATGCTGCGGCCCCTCGCCAGTCCGATTCCCGACCGGGGCGCGGTGTGGAACGACAGCGCGAGTGCCGGGCAGCCGGTGGGGGTGTACGCGCCGGGTTCACCCGTGCACCAGGACGTGCTGCGGGTCACCGCCGAGATTGCCCGGGCCGCCGACCTGAACGTGGAGATTCCGGGGGTGAAGGCGTGACCCGCCGGGCCAGACCCGCTATCGGGGCGCGGCTGACCGGGCTGGTGGAGGGGGTGGAAGCCCTCGGGCAGCCCGCCGCGACGACGCTGCCCGTGCAGAGCCTTCAGCCGGGAACCTTCCAGCCACGCGCCCACTTCGCACCCGAAGGGCTGGAGGAACTGGCCCGCAGCATCCGCGAGCAGGGCATCCTCCAGCCGCTGCTGGTGCGCCCGCTGGAGAAGGGGCGGTATGAGATCGTGGCGGGCGAGCGCCGCTGGCGGGCCGCACAACTGGCCGGTCTGACCGAGGTGCCCGTGCTTCTGCGCGACCTGACCAACGCGCAGGCGCAACTCGCCGCTGCGGTCGAGAATCTGCAACGTGAGGACCTGAACGTCGTGGAGGAGGTGCGCGCCCGCCTCCAGGTTGCCGCCTCGACCCTGGGCGTCCCGGCCGGGGAAGCCGTCGCCCGCCTGTTTGCGCTGGACCGTCACCCCGAGGAGGACCCGGAGGCGGTCGCCCGTCTGGATGCCATGTTTGGCGCGCTGGGCCGCGAGACGTGGCGCAGTTTCGTGAAGAACCGGGCAGCGGTGCTGAATCTGCCGGAGGACGTGCAGGCGGCCGTCCGTTCCGGTCTGGACTATCGCAAGGCGCTGATCATCGGGCGAGTTTCGGATGAAGGGGAACGCGCCCGGCTGCTCCAGGCTGCCGCCGAGGGTGCCACCGTGCAGATGCTGCGGGAACAGGTGACTCCCCCGCGCCCGGTGAGCAGCGATCCCCTGCAAGCAGTCGCCCGCCGCCTGACCGACCGCCGGACGCTGGCCGGACTGGACGCCGCCCGCCGCCGCAAGGTGGAACGGCTGCTGCAACAGATCGGGGACTTGCTCGGTCCGGCCTGAGCGGGCTTGCTCGTCACGTGACGAGCAAGCTTTTGTCACGGTGTAGACGGGTTGCGCCGTGCCCTGCGCCGGACCTGTTCAGGGGTCAGTGGTCCCCCGTGTCCGGGCAAAACCGCCCGCAGGTCCAGGCCAGCCAGGGCCTGTAAGGTCTGGACGGCTGCCGCCTGGTCCTCGTTATAAGCCGCGCGGGGGAGGTGGGCCCCCTCCCGTCCGCCGACCAGCGCGTCCCCGGCGATCAGCACGCCGTCCCGCAGCAGCCCGACCTGCCCGGACGTGTGGCCGGGGAGAGGAACGACCTCCCAGCCGTGGACCTGCTCGCCCGGGTGGATTGCGTGGAGGCCACCTGGGGAAACCTTGGGGTGCAGGCGGGAGATCATTTCTCCCAGTCGCGGCTGACCCGCCGGGTAGGGGAGGCGGTGGTCCTCACCAGTCAGGAACGGATGCTCCAGCGGATGCGCGAGGACTGGCACGCCCAGCCGCGCGGCGACGAACGCCCCGCCCGCGTGGTCAACGTGATGATGGGTCAGGAGCAGCGCGTCCGGCTGAAAGCCTCGCACCAGTCGCGCGAAGTGGGCGGCGTAAGGCAAGGCCCCGGCGTCCACCAGCAGCCGCCCAGCGGGCGTGTCCAGCAGGTACACGTTCGCGTACAGCGTTCGCAACCCGACCCGCGTTGACCCGGACCTCCCGGGGAGACTCAGGGCCGCTGTCACTCCGCCTCTTCCTCTTCGGCGCGGTCCAGGGTGGTCAGGGCGGCGCGCAGGACCGGCCCCTCGCCTGGTGTCACGGCGTAGTCGCACAGGGCGAGAAAGGCGGCGTCCGAGGCCCAGGCGCTCACGCCCAGGGTCAGCAGGGCGGTCCCTTCAAGCTGGCTCAGGACGTAATTCACGGCGCTCTCCGGATTGACCTCGCGCGGCAGCAGGGTAAGGCGGTCCTGGCCCTCGATCAGCCGCAGTTCGCCCCGGAAGGGACCTTCCTCCAGCCAGGTGCGCCACTCGCGGGCGGCCGCGTCCAGCGCGTACTGGACGCCGTGGGGGTGATGCAGGGTGACCAGCAGGGGGAGGCCCTGCCGCTCGTGCAGCTCGGCCTCGGTGCCCAGTTGTCCGAGCCAGCCGATATGCTGGGCGGCCTGGAAGGCCAGCCGGAGGGCCTGCTCACGCTCGCGCAGGGTTTCCCGGACCAGCCGGTGCCAGGCCGGGTCCTCCTCGCCGTCCGGGTTCAGGATGACGGCGCCGTGCCGCAGCACCTGCCAGGAGGTGAAGGCGGCGGGCACCTCCAGCAGCTCCTCCTCGTCCAGCGCGGTCACGGGAATCAGTTCGGCAGAAGCCAGCAGCGCGGCGAGGGCCACCTGGGCGGGGTGCAGGTCCTCTGCCGGGCCAGCGGGCGTCAGCACCCCCGCCGGGTTCACGAAAGCGACGATCATGCGCGCACTTTAGAGTGTGGGCAGGCGTTCAAACGGAACCGCCCAAGACCGCACTCCCCGAGTCCTCCCCGACCTGTTGTCAATGTGATATCACTTTGATTGGAGGTTGGTATGAACGAACTGGAGAAAGCGCCCGCGTCCGTCGGTCCCGAAGGAGGCGTCTCGCCGCGCAGTGGGGTGGCCAGCGTGGAACGGCGGGCCTTCGGGCTGCCCGGCGTCCCCGCAGTGCTGCTGTGGCTGGTGCTCGTCGCCGCGGCGGTCTGGGTGCTGGTGAGCGGCCTCAGCCCGGTGCTGGGCATTCTGCTGGGGCTGCTGGCCTTCCTGGCCCTGCTGGGGTTCTTCATCGTGCAACCCAACCAGGCCAAGGTCCTGACTCTGTTCGGGCGGTACGTGGGGACCGAGCGGCGCAACGGGTTCTACTGGACCAACCCCTTTACCGTGCGCCGCAACGTCTCGCTGCGTATCCGCAACTTCAATTCCGAGCGGCTGAAGGTGAACGACCAGATGGGTAACCCCATCGAGATCGCCGCCGTGATCGTGTGGCGCGTGGTCGACAGCGCCCGCGCCGTGTTCGATGTCGAGGATTACGAGGAGTTCGTCGAAATCCAGGCCGAGACGGCCCTGCGCCACCTCGCCGCGCAGTACCCCTACGACGAGTACGACGGGCGCGGCCTCTCCCTGCGCGGCAATCCCGACGAGGTCGCGGAGGCGCTGGGCCGCGAACTGGACACCCGGCTGCGGCACGCGGGCGTGGAGGTGCTGGAAGCCCGCCTCTCACACCTCGCCTACGCGCCGGAGATCGCCGGGGCGATGCTGCAACGCCAGCAGGCCAGCGCGATCATCGCCGCCCGCCAGCAGATCGTGCAGGGCGCGGTCGGCATGGTCGAGATGGCCCTCACGCAGCTCTCCGAGCAGGACATCGTGCAGCTCGACGAGGAACGCAAGGCGCAGATGGTCAGCAACCTCCTCGTCGTGCTGACCAGCGAGCGCGGGACGCAGCCGGTCCTGAACGCCGGGAGCCTGTATTGAGTGCCCAGACCGGTAGGCGCCCCTGCGGGAAGCGGGTGCCTGCCCGCAAGGCCGGGTGAGGGACCGTGCCCCGCAAGAATTACCCGCTGCGGATCAGCCCCGAACTGTACGCCGCCCTGGAACGCTGGGCCGCCGATGAACTCCGCAGCGTGAACGCCCAGATGGAGTACCTGCTCACCCAGAGCGTCCGGCAGGCGGGCCGCTGGAAGCCCGCGCCGGAAGCCGCGCCCGGAAGCGAGAAGGGCGGGGAACAGGACCACTGACGCGCCACCCCGGGGTTGCTCGTCACGTGACGAGCAGAGGGCGAGGCAGCCAGCACCGGCCTGCCTCGCCCTCTGCCGTTCCCTTCAGGCGTCCCGCGCCAGCCTCAGCAGATCACCGCTCACCACCGCTCCCCGCAGCGCCAGCAGATCGGGGCGGTAGTAGCGGTCACGGTCGAGCGGGGGGACGATCTGGCGGATACCCTCGTAGGCCGCCTGGACGCCCCGGCCCGCCCGCAACGGCTGGAAGTCGAGGGCCTGCGCAGCGCACATCAACTCGATGCTCAGGACGTTCTGCGCGTTGCCGAGGATCTGGCGGAGTTGCCTGGCCCCGTGCGCGCCCATGCTGACGTGGTCTTCCTGATTGGCGCTGGTGGGGATGGAATCCACGCTGGCGGGGTGGGCCAGCACCTTGTTCTCGCTGACGAGGGCGGCGGCGGTGTACTGCGCGATCATGTACCCGCTGTTCAGGCCCCCCTCGCGCGCCAGGAAACCCGGCAGGCCGGACAGCGCCGGGTTCAGCAGTTGCTCGGTGCGCCGCTCGCTGATATTGGCGAGTTCCGCCACGGCGACCTTCAGCGCGTCCGCCGTGAGGGCCAGCGGTTGCCCGTGAAAGTTCCCGCCGGAGATCACCTCGCCGGTGTCCGGGAAGATCAGCGGGTTGTCGGTCACGCTGGCAAATTCGACGTTCAGCACCCGCCCGGCCTGCATCAGCGCGTCCAGCGTCGCGCCGTGGACCTGCGGCACCGCGCGCAGGCTGTAGGCGTCCTGCACCTTGCCGCAGTTGGCGTGGGCGGGGGCAATCGCGGAGTCGCGCAGGAAGTGCCGCAGCTCGGCGGCCACCTCGACCGCCCCGGGATGGGGCCGCAGGTGCACCACGCCCTCCGCGAAGGGCCGGTGGCTGCCCGAGAGGGCCTCGACGGTCATGGCGGCGGCCAGGTTCGCCGTGTGCAGCAGCGTGCGGGCGTCGTGCAGGCAGAGGGCCAGCAGGCTGCCCATCAGTTGCGTGCCGTTGATCAGCGCCAGGCCTTCCTTTGCCTCCAGGGTGAGGGGCTGGAGGTTCAGTTCGGCCAGCACCTCCCCGGCGGGCCGCACCTCGCCCCCGGACTCGATCTCACCCAGCCCGATCAGCGCCAGCGCGAGGTGGGCGAGCGGCGCGAGGTCCCCCGAGGCGCCCACGCTGCCCTGCGCGGGCACGACCGGATGCGCCCCGGCATTCAGCAGCGCCAGCAGCAGTTCCACCACCTCGGGCCGCACGCCGGAGTGCCCCAGCGCCAGCGACTGCGCGCGCAGCAGCAACATGCCGCGCACCACCTCGGCCGGGAGAGGCTCGCCCACCCCGATGGCGTGCGAGACGATCAGGTTGTGCTGGAGCCGCGCGAGTTCGTCACGGGCGATGCGGACGGAGGCGAACTTGCCGAAGCCGGTGTTCACGCCGTACACCGCCTCGGGGCCGTCCACGATCCTCTCGACGACCGCCCGCGCGGTCAGGATGCGTTCCCGCGCCGCCTCCGAAAGCTCCACCGGCTCGCCGCCGCGCACCACGCGAATAAAGTCGTCAAGCGTCAGTTGCCGGTCCAGAATCACGGTGCATTCTCCTTGAGGTTCTGCCCGCCCACGAACACGTCGCGGACGGGGTTCAGGCCGAGGGTATAGGTGAGGTCGCGCCAGTCGGGTGAGTGCAGCGCGAGAAAGTCCGCCCGCTGGCCCGCGGCGAGCGCTCCCCGGTCGCGCAGGCCCAGCGCGGCGGCGGCGTTGACCGTGCTGGCGGTCAGCGCCTCGGCGGGCGTCAGGCCGTTCAGACGCACGGCGAGGGCCAGCGCGAGTTGGGCGCTGAACAGGGGAGAGCTTCCCGGATTCAGGTCGGTGCCCAGCGCTACGCACGCGCCCGCGTCCACCAGAAGGCGGGCGGGGGCGGCGGGGAGCCCCAGGTGCAGCGTCACGCCGGGAAGCACCGTTGCCACCGTGTCTGATGCGGCCAGGGCGGCGATCTGCGCCTTGCCACTGGCTTCGAGGTGGTCCACGCTGAGCGCCTCCAGATGGCAGGCCAGTTCCGTGCCGCCCAGGGCGTGGAACTGGTCGGCGTGCAGCTTCACGCGCAGGCCGTGTGCCCGGGCCGCGGCGACGATGGCCCGGGTTTCCTCCACGCTGAAGGCCTCGCGCTCGCAGAACACGTCCACCGCGACCGCCAACTCCTCGCGGGCCGCCCGGGGAATGAGGTCGGTGCAGACGGCCTGGACGTACTCCGCACGCCCGGTGGTGGGCGGGACGTGGATCAGCAGGGTCGGGCGTATCGTCGCGGGCAGGAGAGACTGCAACTCACGCACGGCCCGCAGCATCCGCACCTCGGCCTCGAAGTCCAGGCCGTACCCGCTCTTGACCTCGATGGTGGTCGCGCCGGACTGGAGGAGTGCCTCCAGGCGGGGCCGGGCGAGGTTCACCAGTTCCTCGACGGAGGCGGCCGCCGTGGCCCGCATGGTGGAGCGGATGCCGCCCCCACGCGCCAGCATCTCCTCGTAGGGCACGCCTTCCACCCGCGCCTCGAAGTCCGCGAGGCGGTCCCCGGCCCAGACCGCGTGGGTGTGCGGGTCGATCAGGCCGGGGACGACCGCCACCCCGCCCAGGTCCTGGGTGCGCGGCGTTTGTGGCGCGTCCTGACCCGGCCCCACCCAGGCGATCACCCCGTCACGGACGAGCAGCGCCGCGTCCTTCAGCAGCGTCAGCTCACGCATCGCCGCGCCGCGCTGGGGGCCGGGGGCGGGCGTCATGAGTTGCGCGATGCCGGTGAAGAGCGTCTCAGGCATGGAAGACCTCGCACAGTGTCTCCATGACCAGTCGCGCGCCGATCAAGGCGCTGCGGCCGCTCGGGTCGAGGTTCGGCGCGAGTTCCACGAGGTCGAGGCCGACGACCGTATTGCGCCGCGCCGCTGCGCGGATCAAGGCCATCGCCTGGGCGTACGTCAGCCCGTCCG
This sequence comes from Deinococcus metallilatus, assembly GCF_004758605.1. NCBI lineage: Bacteria > Thermotogati > Deinococcota > Deinococci > Deinococcales > Deinococcaceae > Deinococcus > Deinococcus metallilatus. Next base: position 7,417 of record NZ_CP038510.1, on the reverse strand, counting down.
GTTCGGGGCTGCTGGTCCCGGGCAGCACGGCCGGGTCGAAGGCGTCCGCGTCCACGCTGAGGTACACGTTCTTCCCGCTGGGCAGTGCTTCCAGAACGCCAGCCAGGTCTGCGGTCACCTCCGGCATGGGGATCAGGGTATGACCGCGCTCCCGGGCCGCCCGCACCGCCTCCGGGTCGAAGCGCAGGCCGCGCAAGCCGACCGTGGTGATGTGGACGAGGTTGGGCAACGCCTCCACCGCCCGCCGGAAAGGGCTGGAGTTGCTGAAGCGCGTGCCGTTCCGCTCGTCGGTGAAGTCCAGGTGCGCGTCCAGTTGCACCACATGCAGGTCGGGCACGTCCGCAAAGGCGCGCAGCAGCGGGAAACTCACGCTGTGGTCGCCGCCCAGGAACACCGGCACGCGGCAGCGTTCGCGCAGATGCCGGGCGGCGGCGGTCATGCGTTCGCGGGCCAGTTCGGGTTCCAGGCTGGGCAGCACCACGTCCCCGGCGTCCGCGAAGGTCACGCCCTCCAGCCGCGTCCGCCCCGACAGGTCGGTGAAGGGGGGAACGTAGCGCAGGCTGGCTTCCCGCAGCGCGCGGGGCGCATACCGGGCACCGGGCCGGAAGCCCAGGGCGATGTCGAAGGGAATCCCCAGCACCCCCACGTCCGCCCGCCAGTCCCCTTCCGGCGGCGCGATGGGCGCGCGGGCGAAGGTGGCGATGCCGGAGTAGGGGAGATGTGCAGGCTGGCTCACTGGTGGTCCCGGATGCCCAGGCTGGGCAGGTTGATGCCGCGTTCACGGGCCGTGTCCAGCGCGTGTTCGTACCCGGCGTCCGCGTGGCGGATCACGCCCATCCCCGGGTCGTTCGTCAGGCAACGGCCGAGGCGCTGGGCCGCTTCCGGGGTGCCGTCGGCCACTGCCACCAGCCCCGCGTGCTGGCTGAAGCCCAGGCCCACGCCGCCGCCGTGGTGGAAGCTCATCCAGGCCGCGCCGCTGGCGATGCCCACGCCGAAGTTCAGCAGCGCCCAGTCGCTCACAGCGTCGCTGCCGTCCTTCATCGCCTCCGTCTCGCGGTAGGGGCTGGCCACGCTGCCCGCGTCGAGGTGGTCGCGCCCGATCACGATGGGGGCCTTGAGGCGGCCGTCCGCGACCATCTCGTTGAACAGCAGGGCGGCTTTGTCGCGTTCCTTGTAGCCCAGCCAGCAGATGCGCGCGGGGAGGCCCTGGAAGGCGATCTGCTCGGCGGCGTAGGTCAGCCAGGATTGCAGGCGTTCGTCGTCGGGGAAGAGGTCGAGGAGGGCCTGGTCGGTCGCGCGGATGTCCTCCGGGTCGCCGCTGAGCGCCACCCAGCGGAACGGCCCCCGGCCCTCGCAGAAGGAGTCGCGGATAAAGGCGGGCACGAAACCGGGATAGTCGAAGGCGTTCTCCACGCCCGCCTCGAAGGCCCGCTGCCGCAGGTTGTTGCCGTAGTCGAAGGCGATGGCGCCGCGCTTCTGGAGTTCGAGGATGGCCCGGACGTGCTGCGCCATCGCCGCGTAGGCCCGCTCGCGGTACACCTCCGGCTGCTCGGCCCGCAGCTTGTCGGCGTCCTCGTCGGGGGCCAGGGGCGGGATATAGCCCCACATCGGATCGTGCGCGCTGGTCTGGTCGGTGACGAGGTCGGGCGTCCAGTTCATCTCGACCAGTTGCGGGACGAGTTCGGCGGCGTTCCCCAGCACGCCGATGGAGCGGGCGACACCCTCCGCCTTGTACTTCTCGGCCCGCTGAATGGCGTCTTGAAGGTTGTCCGCCACTTCATCGAGGTAACGGGTGTCCAGCCGCTTCTGAATGCGGGTGGGGTCCACTTCGATGTTGATGCTCACGCCGCCCGCCAGCTTGACCGCGAGGGGCTGCGCGCCCCCCATGCCGCCCAGGCCCGCCGTGACGGTGATCGTTCCCTTCAGGCTGCCGCCGAAGTGCTTCTTCCCGGCGCTGGCGAAGGTTTCGTAGGTGCCCTGCACGATGCCCTGCGAGCCGATGTAGATCCAGCTCCCGGCGGTCATCTGCCCGTACATCATCAGGCCCGCCTGGTCCAGCTTGTCGAAGGTTTCCCAGTTCGCCCAGTGCGGCACGAGATTGGAATTGGCGAGCAGGACGCGCGGCGCCCACTCGTTCGTCTTCAGCACGGCGACCGGTTTGCCCGACTGGATCAGCAGCGTCTCGTCGTTCTCCAGGCGGTCGAGCGTCTCCACGATCTTGTGGAAGGCGTCCCAGTTCCGGGCGGCCTTCCCACGCCCGCCGTACACGACGAGGGTTTCAGGGTGCTCGGCCACCTCGGGGTCGAGGTTGTTCATCAACATGCGCTTGGCGGCTTCCTGAATCCAGCCTTTGGCGGTGCGCTGGGGGCCGCGCGGGGCGCGAATCACGGGGGCCGTCTCGGGGGTGAGGGACTGGGTCATGGTCGGTTCCTTTCGGGGGAGAGGGGCTCTGAAGTGCCCCCATCGTCCCCCGGCGGCGACCTCCTCACAACACAGTTTTCCGCCTATTCCGGAAAAGGCGTAGGCTGAACCTATGCCCCGGACCCTGGCGACGGTCGACAGCGCGGTGCGTGTGCTGGAAGCCTTCGATGCCGACCACACCGAATGGACCCTCTCCGCTCTGGCCGCCCACCTGGACCAGCCGACCTCCACGTTGCACGAGCAACTCTCCACGCTCACCGCGAGCGGATTGCTGATGCGGGCCGGGCGGGGGCGCTACCGCCTGGGGTGGCGGTTGCTGAAGCTCTCCAGTGCCCTCTACGGCAGCGTGCCCTGGTATGCGCCCGCCCACGACGCGATGAACGCCCTGGCACGTGGCACACACCTGCTGGCCTTCCTGTGCGTGCTGCAAGGAAGTCAGGTCCTGTGTATCGCCCGCTCGGTGCAGGGCCGGGACGGTCCCCCAGTGGCCGGGGAGACGCAGTTCGTCCTGCCACCCCATGCCAGCGCCAGCGGCAAGCTGCTGTACGCCCTGCACGGCCTCGACCTGCCGGGGGATGCGCCCCGCTACACGCCCTCCACCCTCCGGACGCCCTGGAAGGTGGAGGGCGCCGCCATTCGCGCGGCGCGGCTGGCCCTCACCCGCGACGAGTGGGCCATAGGCACCAGTGGTCTGGCCGTGCCGCTGATCGGGGCCGAAGGGGAGGTGCTGGGGGCGCTGGGCCTCAGCCTGCCGACCCCCCGCCTGCGCGAACAGGAACAGCTCACCCGCCGCCTGCGCGACGCCGCCGATCAGGTCGCCTGGGCGCTGGGCTACCGTCCGGCGTGAAAGAAGCCCTACGCCCCCTCACCGCCCTGCTCGTCACGTGACGAGCAACTCCGGTTACTCCCTGAACCGCGCGGCGAGTTGGGTGGTCACACGGGCCAGCAGCGTCACGTCCACCCCCACCGCCACGAAGGTATAACCCCACTCCAGATAGGTCCGCGCCACCGCCTCGTCCGTCGCCAGGATGCCCGCCGCCTTGCCCGCCGCACGAATCCTGGCGGCGGCCTGCTGGATCGCGGCCTGCACGTCCGGGTGCCCCGGGTTTCCCAGATGCCCGAAGGAGGCGGCGAGGTCGGCCGGTCCGATGAACACGCCGTCCACACCCTCCACCCCGGAGATATCGTCCAACGCGGCAAGGGCCGAGGCCGACTCGACCTGAAGGAGCAGGCAGACGTCCTCGTCCGCGTGCTTCAGATACTCGGCATCCCGTGAGAAGCCGCTCGCGCGGGCCAGCGCACTCCCGACACCCCGGATGCCGCGCGGCGGGTAGCGGGTGGCGGCGACCAGCTCGCGCGCCTGCGCCGCCGTCTCCACCATCGGAACCAGCAGGTTGCGCGCGCCGATGTCGAGGAGCTGCTTGATCAGGACCGGGTCACCGACGGGCGGTCGGACCACCGGGGCCGAGGGGTACGGCGCGACGGCCTGAAGCTGGCTCAAAGTGGAGCGCACGTCATTGGGAGCGTGTTCGCCATCGATCAGCAGCCAGTCGAAGCCTGCTCCAGCGCAGACCTCCGCGCTGTAGGCGTCGGCCAGGGCCAGCCAGAAGCCGTAGAGGGTGTCCCCTTGCGTGAGGGCTGTCTTGAAGCCATTCTCAGGAGGCACTGTCTCAGCGGCCACGCGCGACCCCCGCGAACCGGCAGGAGAACGTGCCCAGCGGGCCGTAATCGAAGGTGAACACATCACCCGAAGCGATGTCCACCGGACGGGTAAACGACCCCGCCAGCACGATCTCGCCCGCTTTGAGCCCCTCGCCGTGCGGGGCGAGACGGTTGGCGAGCCAGGCGATGCCGGTCGCCGGGTTCCCCAGCACGCCCGCCGCCACGCCGGTTTCCTCAATCACGCCGTTGCGGACGCAGAGGGCCGCCGCCCAGCGCAGATCCACCTCGTCCGGGTGCACCGCCTGCCCGCCCAGGATCACCCCGGCATTCGCGGCGTTGTCGCTGATGGTGTCGGTCACGCGGCGGGGCTGGCCGGTTTCCTGGCTCACCCGCTGAATCCGCGCGTCGATGATCTCGGCGGCGGGCGTCACGTACTCGGTGGCGCGCAGCACGTCGAAGATGGTGACACTGGGACCACGTAGGTCCGACCTCAGGACAAAGGCCAGTTCGACCTCCACCTTCGGCGCCACGAAGCGCGAGAGCGGAATATCCCCGTTCGGCTCGAAGAACATGTCGTCCAGCAGCGCCCCGTAGTCCGGCTCGTCGATCTGCGAGGCCATCTGCATCGCCCGCGAGGTCAGGCCGATCTTGTGCCCCAGGACGCGCCGCCCCGCGCCCGTCTTGCGGGCGACCCAGGCCCGCTGTACCGCGTAGGCGTCCGCGATGGTCATTCCCGGGAACCGCTCGGAGAAGGGGAGAAGCTGCGCCCCGCTCGCCTCCGCCCCGTCCAGCTCGGCCGCCAGGCCGGAGAGGGCGTCCTCGGGGATGACCCGCCTCCCTGACGGCTGACCGCCCACCGCTGACGGCTCAGATGACATGGGCCGGAATCCCCTTCAACTCGCCCTCGACCGGCTTGACCCAGCCGCCGCCGAACGCTTCCATCAACGAACCTTCCTCGAACCAGCTCCGGGGCGTCTTGGCTCCCCACAGCGTCTGCCGCCGGGGGTCGTTGAGCGCCCAGCGGATCGGCTGGAAGTCGGGGTCCACAGTGATGTAGTCGCTGGTGTACAGCTCGATGCGGTGGCCGTCCGGGTCGCGGATATACAGGAAAAAGGCGTTGGAGATGCCGTGCCGCCCCGGCCCCCGCTCGATGCGCTCGGGCTGCCGCGCACCCGCCAGAATGTCGCAGGTGCGGATGATGCTCATGGCGTCGGGCATCCAGTAGGCCCAGTGGTGCAGCCTCGGCCCGGCGCCGTTCGTCATGGCGAGGTCGTGGACGCCGCCCCGGCGCTGCACCCACGCGGCCCAGATGCGCCCCGCCTCGTCCTCGGTGAATTCGGAGGTGCGGAAGCCCAGCTCGCGCCCGTACCAGTCCATCATGCCGCTCACGTCCGGCGTCATCACATTCACGTGGTCCACCCGTTGCAGGCCCGGTCCCCGGTGCAGGTGGTAGTCCTGGAGCAGCCAGGGGTACGTCTTGCTCTCTCGGAAAAAGGCGACCGGTACGCCGAAGGGGTCCTGCATCCGCAGCATTCTGGGCCGGTCCAGTTCCTCCTCCCAGCGGTAGGGGAGGCCCTCGCGCTCGGCCAGGGCCACCAGGCCTTCCAGGCAGGCATCCGTCCGCACCCGGTAGGCGATATGCCGCACGCCCGCTTCAGGTGCCTGCTCCAGCTTCAGCGTCCACTCGCGGTCTTCCACGCCGCGCAGGTAGAGTGCGCCGGGCGTCTCGTGCAGCACGTTCAGGCCCAGCAGATTCACGTAGAAGTCGCGCGAGGCCTCCAGATCGGCCACGGTGAAGACCGCGTGGGCGATGCGGATGATGTCGGGTCTGGCAGGCGCGGTCACGCCGTCACCTCTTCTGCCTGCGGTTTCTCGCTGCGCTTCAGGAACGCCTGAATCCGCTCCACGGCGGGCTGCTTGTCGTAGACCTCGTACAGCGCGGAGTGCATCCGCACTGGGTCCCCGAAGAAGAACTTCTCGTAGAGGCTTTGGCGACCGCCAAAAGAACTCATCGACATGTCCCAAGCGAGGCGGAAGAGTTTCAGGCGGTCTTCCGCGCTGGCGTTCCCGGCTTGCAGGTACTTGCTGATCTGCGGCCCCAGCGGTCCCTCGCGGTCGGCCTTGCTGGGCATCATGATGATGCCGGACGCGCCCAGCAGTTGCAGCAGCTCGGGCAGGCGGGCGTACATGCCGGGGTAGTAGTTGCGGGCAGCGTCGAGGGGACCGCGTGCCGGAGTCATCACGCCGTACGGATTCAGTTCTGCCCCCGCCACAGCCGCCACCTCCAGCGCCTTCATGATCTCCAGCATGATGATGATCTCGGAAACCTTGCTCTGCACGTGCTGGAACTGGCCGCTGCCAATCGCGTTCACGATGCTCTGCGCGGTGCCCAGGAAGGCTTCCGTCTTGGCGATCTTGAGATTCACCACCTGATAGGCCATGTGCAGCACGGCGTCGGTCGCGGCATAGGCCTTGTTCGCCAGTTCCACGTCGTACAGCAGGAAGATACGCTCCCAGGGCACCAGCACGTCGTCGAAGATCACGAAGGCGTCCTGCTCATCGAAGCGGCTGCCGAGGGGGTGGTCTTCCACGTCGCGGCCCACGTCGAACGGCTCGCGGCACTGGAAGCTCAGGCCGGGCGCGTTCGTGGGGATGGCGAAGCCCATCGCGTAGCGGCTCTTGTCGGCGTTTTCCTTGAGCACCGTGGAGGGGAAGATCAGAATCTCGTCCGCAATCGGCAGCGTCGCCATCATGCGCGCGCCCCGCACGATGATGCCCTCCTCGCGTTCCTCCACCACGCCGAGCGCGATGTAGGGGTCGGGCATCTCGCTGGCCTGCTTCGCCCGGTTCACCTGCGGATTGGTCAGCGCGTGCGTGAGGCAGAGGTCGTTGTCACGCACGAACTCGTAATAGCGGCGCATGTTCGCGGCAAAGTCGCGTTTCTCGCTGCCCGGCACGCTCGCGCTGCACCGGTTGAAATACTCGGCCCCCGCCCCCGCTGCCATCACGTTTGCGTTCATGTAGTCGGGCGCGCGGCCCAGGAAGCCCAGCGAGTAGTCCGCGCGGAGGCGGTGGGCCTCCCCGATCCTCGCCAAATCTTCCTTGCTGCGCGGTACCAGCAGGCTCATCGGGTACCGCTGGCCGTTCTCCTCATAGGTGAGCTTCTCGCGCAACTCTGGCTGATTCTGGAGGTCGTACAGCCCCGCCAGCGAGTGCGCCATGTTGCGCGTCGCGGGGTGCGTGGTGGGGTCTTCCACCCGCTGCCCCTCGATGTAGAGGGTGGGCGGATTTTGCCGCAGGCGGTCAAGGAACTGCTGTCCGGTGATGGCTGCCA